>BQJH01000193.1 GCA_021604605.1 Hyphococcus sp. | reverse complement strand
CAAAATATAGGTGACTGTCGATGGTTCATCTTGCTCTGCTGTCAAACGAAAACTGTGGACCATTTTATGGGGCGGTTCAAATTCGACTATTTTACCGATAGCAGCGACTATTTTCCCGCCGCCGGACACCATGCGAAATGGATTTCCCACCGCCATTTCGGGCGTGTCCCAGGTTGCGTTCCAAAAGAAGGGGCGGGGCTCAGTGGTTTTAATCAACTCTGACCACACAGTTTCCACTGGTGCTTCAATATGCACCTTAAAAACCTGCTTATCCGCATACTGTTTATCGTTCATTTTTTATTCCCCTCTTTGAGTTTTGGTTGGTTTTTTCTTCGCGCGCTTCAGCGAGATATTTGATGCGGGTGATCTGCCCCGCCCAATAGGCTGAATATTCTGTCGTCCATCGGTCATGGATCATCTGGATCGGCGCGGCGTTGAAATAGAGTTTTCGCGACCGGCCATCTTTCTCAGAGACGATGAGACTGGCTTCTTCCAGGACGGCCAGATGCTTCATGACCGCTATGCGGCTCACATCAAAAGCAGAAGCGAGAGCGCCAACATTGATGCCTGGTTCTTCTTTGACAATGTCCATCATTCGTCGCCTTGCTTCATGGGCGAGCGCCTGAAAAACGGCGTCCATATCTCGGTTGCTTACCATATGTAACTAAATAGTTACATATAAAGCTCATCCTGTCAACTGAGCCAAGGGAAAAAGGAGAGGGACAGAGTTGAGATGGAGGCGTTGACAGAATCAAAGGCGCATCGCAGCGTCCCCACAAGATGATTGAAGAAAAAGATATATTGGAATTGGTTCTGCGCGGCGGTGCAGCGGGTATCTCTTTCCTTTTGGCGATAGTTTTGGCAACGCGCACATCAGGCGCGCGAACACGTGTCCTAGGAGCGTTGTTTTCGTTTTCAATCGGCGTCTATGTCTTGTTGTCGAGCGAGATGATAGAGCCTTTGTTCGGCGTATTTCGACTTCCCGCCGTCTTTATAGCGATTTGGGGCACCGTCTTTTTCTGGTGGTTCGCTGCGTCTTTCTTCGATGATGATTTTCGCTGGCGCTGGTGGCGCATCGCGCCGGTATTTATCCTGCCAGCCTTGTTTTTGCTTCGCTATTGGTTAGGCGATGGGGCGACCGGCAGGACTTTCACGCTCATTCACTTATTGATGAATGCAGCCTTGTTTGCGGATATAATACGAATTGCGATTGTTAATATCAGCGATGATTTGATCGACCCGAGGCGGCGCTTTCGCGTTGCTTTGGCTCTAGTGGTCGCCGTTGCTGGAATTGGGATCGCCACCGCGGAAATCCTGGAAACAGTCTATAAGCTTCCAGCTTATCTCGAACTATTTCATGCCGCCATTATTCTTGCGTTGAACCTGTTTTTTGCTGGGTGGTTATTGGCCCCGAAGGGGGCTTTGTTTGGGCCAGCGGTCGTTCAAGGCGTAGACGCACAAACTGAAAGTAGAATATCAAAACCGATACCAATTTCCAACCAGCCGGAATACCAACGCTTGATGAGGTTGATGGATGAGGGCGTTTATCTCGAAGATGGACTCACCGTTGCCCGTCTGGCCGAAAAGGTAGGCGTGCCTGAGCACCATTTAAGGGCGTTGATCAATGGCGCGCTTGGCTTCCGGAATTTCTCCTCATTCTTGAATGAACGACGGGTCGAAGACGCCAAGAAAGCGCTGACCGACCCAACTCAATCTCGTAAGCAGGTGCTGCAGATCGCTCTCGAACTCGGTTATGGGTCCATTGCTCCGTTTAACCGGGCTTTCAAAAATGCGACCGGCCAGACCCCTTCAGAGTTTCGCAAAACTGCTCAGGGCAACCATGCGTCGCAATCGTCTGATCAGAACTGAATTTCTTTGATCAGTTTTGAAATTGCAGCGTGTTTTCTGGATTTGCAGAGAATTTTGGGCGTGAAATCCTTTCATTAGGGCAAGTTCAGTCAACGGAGCTCAGCCCATGGAAACTCTAATCCCCGTCTCAATTATCCCTTTCATCAACGCCTTAGAAATGCTCATCCGCGCTTACATCCGTATTTTCCCTATGGATATGTTGCGCTACCTGCTAGGCGCCGGCGGGGTCTACCTCCTCGTCAATATGGGGCTGAAGCAAGCGCTCGCCGGGCGAAAAATCAGAGGCAAAAGCCCCGAAAGAAAACAGATGTGGCGCGAGTTTCGCTCCTCAATGCGGACGGTTGCGATTTTTGCGTTTACAGGCGCGGTTTTCATCTTTGGCGGCATTCAGGCGGGGGTTCTATCGATTGAGGAGAGCGTCGTCACACGCGGCTGGCTCTATTTTTCACTCAATGTCACCGCACTTATTGTCTTGCATGACGCCTGGTTTTACTGGACCCATCGTCTGATCCACCACCCGAAATTGTTTAGGCGCTTTCATCGGGAACATCACAAATCGAATAACCCGAGCCCTTGGACAGCCTATTCTTTCGATGTCGGGGAAGCCTTTATCAACGCGGTATATTTGCCGATTGCTCTGTTTCTTATTTCGTCATCAGGATTGGCGATCTTTGTCTTCCTGATCCACATGATGGTGCGGAATGCGATCGGACATTGTGGTTATGAGCTGTTTCCGAGTTGGCGCAATGGACGACCGGTTTTAGACTGGCTTACAACAGTCACCCATCACGATATTCATCATGCACAGGCTGGATGGAATTATGGCCTCTATTTTACTTGGTGGGATCGCCTGATGGAAACCGAGCATCCGCTCTATCATGAGAAGTTTGCAAACGCTGTGCGTAAACCACTGGATGGCTCTGCGGTTGCCGCCATGAAAAAACCGACAATATCTCTGCTCCTAATTGCGGCTGTCTGTTCGTTTGTTCTTGCAATCATACAAAGTGAGCCAGTGCTGGCGCAGACATCTTCGACGCAATCATCGCCGCTGTCCTCAATGACGGAAGGTATCTGGGCGACCCAGGGCCACGGCGCTCATGTGAAATTTGAACCCTGCGTTGAGAACAGGAATTACCTATGTGGGAGGATGATCTGGGCATGGGATCCATCATTGCAGCAATCAGAGGACGACTTGATGCTGGGAGACTTCCGCTGGGACGGCGCCGTTTGGGAAGATGGTTGGCTCGTCAATCCGGAAGACGGTAAAACCTATCGCGGTAAGATCACCCTTTTGGAGAATGGTGTTTTAAAGCTCAAGGGGTGCGCCTTTATCTTCTGTCAGTCGCAAATGTGGAGACGCGTGGAAGATGTTCCGGGCTGCGTCAGAGCTCAGCAGGCAGCCTTGCCTGCTGAAGTGACGATGCTTCTTTAAAAAACGAAGATCTTATAACCTCTGAAAGGTTCTTACTTTTTATCCCAGATAAAGATCGATGATGCGGAATAGTTCCACAATGTCCCGATCATCAAGCCGGCGAAAGTTGAAATCCACCAGGTAATATTCTGGTCGTATATCATGCTGGCGACGCCGACATTGCCGAAGATACCCAGGCTACAAATGAGATAGAACGAAGCGAGGCCGGTAAAGAATCTCAACCCGGTTTTGCGCTTGTCGCGATAGGTCAGGATATTGTTGAAGAAATAGTTTGTCGTCATGGCGACCAGGGTCGCAATGATCTGTGATGTCATGAAGGACAAACCGGCAAGGAAGAATGAAAGCGCAAAGACGGTATAATGAATGACAACGCCTGTACCGCCGACCGCGGCAAACATAAACAAGCGAACCGGAATAAACTTTCCGATTAATTTGTCCGCGATGAGGGCGCCATATTCCCACAAGACAAGGGAGTCGACTTTGCTTTCGCCAAACTGGCGAGTTTTAAATTCATAAGGCAATTCTTTAAACCGAAGCGGTTCGGGAGAGGAGGCAAAAATATCGAGAAGAATTTTATAGCCTTCACCAGAAAGATTTCTCAGCGCGCCGTCAAAAGCATCGCGCGTGATCATAAAAAACCCGCTCATGGGGTCTTTAAGGTTAGACTTGAAAACAAGGCGCGAAACTTTCGTCGCCAGTTCGCTCATTTTGACCCGGTCCTTACTCCACTGGCCAAGGCCGCCGCCGTCTACATGACGGGAGCCGACTACAATATCGAATTCGCCTGACTTCAGATTATCGAGCATTTGCGGCAGGAGGCGTTCATCATGTTGCATGTCTGCATCGATAACGGCCATGTAAGGGGCGCTGGTTGCGAGCATGCCCTCGATTACCGCTGTCGAAAGGCCACGGCGTCCGACCCGCTGGATCGCGCGCATATTTGGATATCGGGTTGAGAGTTCGCGAACATGCGCCGCTGTTCCATCAGGGGAATCGTCATCCACAACGATCATTTCCCATGAGAGCCCGGCTAGGGTCTCGCACAAAAGATTGTGCAAAGGGATGATATTTTCGACCTCTTTATATGTTGGAACAATGACAGCCAGCTCAATCGCATTCGGCGATTTAGTGGCAACGCCGCCAGTGCTTTGTTCCATTGTTGGCGTTGTTTCAACTTGATTTTCCATAGGGCGGATCTTTGTGCTGGTAGTCACGAGTGTGACGTTCCTTTGAGTGGTGTAAAAACTCTAGCGTGATTTGTGCTTCAAGAACCAACAAAAGTAGCAAATCTCACGCCAAAGGAGCGCGCGACCATTTTTGTTGGCTAGTTTATCGCCGTCGCCCGCTCAAACCGCCAGATTGTCGCCGAGTAGAGCCCGTGCTTGTAGTCGGCATTAACCAATCGCCATGTGGGGTCATTCATCAATGCTTTTGCCATTGGTTTTTGTGGGACGGTGACTTTGGATAGTGATGGAGGGTTGCGCAGGTCACGATAAGATTTCAGATTGATATCGACGACCAGCACAGTTTTCATATTGCTCAATGTGCTGAAATCTATCGTCTTAGGTACGGCGTTAACGCCCATAATAAACTTATCAAGATTTTTATTTTCTGGGTTTGGGCCGGCTTGGCTGATCCACTGCTGTACAGAGTTGCCAAGTCGCCACCCGGCGGGAATCGCCCCCTGGGCGAAGTCGCTTTTGCCTTCATAAACTATTGCAACAGGCCCCTCGGTGTTGTTCGCTGCATTGGTGATTTCATCGGTTACACCGTGAACAAAATACTGTTGGTGCGTTGTAAAAAATAATGTGGCGCCGCCGGCGGCAATGGTGATGACGCCAAGAGCCGCCCATTTGCCATAACGATCCCACAAAGGAACTTTAAGCGATTGCGCAAAACTGATCGCAATGAACGCCATAATGATAGGGAAGAGCCAGACGCTGTATGAGCCTTTTATAGCATAAAGGCTTTGACTGAAGACGTTTGCGGTGATCGTGGCGCCAATACCAAGGATGATCGCACCCGCTAGGACCAGGATTGAAAAGCTCGCATCATTAAGTTCAATTTTTTTGGTCAATGGGCGCAAGCCATAATAAAGGCCTGCGGCTGCTAGTGCTCCTATGCCAAGAAAAAATAACCCTGCCGCTGCCGGGTAAACCATGTTTGCTGGTCCAGCGATAAGCGTCAGAAGATATTCGATATAGTCACCAACACCCGATGTGTTTGCCCTTGTGCGTGTCATGGTCTGCGCGGCAAATACAAAAGGCAGGGCGCCGAGGCTGGCGATTAGAGTGAAAAGTCCGGCTGCAATCACCTTTATGAGCTTGC
>BQJH01000192.1 GCA_021604605.1 Hyphococcus sp. | reverse complement strand
CAAGACGCCGCCCATGGTCGGCGTCCCGGCTTTTTCAATTATATGGCTTTGCGGCCCATCATCGCGGATTGGCTGACCGCGTCCCTGTTTCTTGCGCATCCACCGGATCAATGCTGGCCCCAAAAGAAAAGAGATCAGCAGCGCCGTCATGATCGCGCCGCCTGTACGGAACGTCAGATACCGGAAGACGTTAAACAGCTGGAACTGATCTGCATAAGGCGTGAGGAGATGATAGAACATTAAACCTTGCTTTCTTCGCGCTTACGCGAGCTTAGCGCCCGCGCCACAGCGCTCACTTTTGACGCATTCGACCCTTTAATCATGACGACATCCCCCGGCGCCAGCACATCTTCAATTTCACCGACAAGCCCAATCGCAGAGCCGGCATAAAGCCCTCGCATCGCCGCCGGCAGCTCGTCCCAGAGGTGACGCATTAACTCACCGCTCACGTAGACCCGGTCAACCTTTGCGGCAACTAATGCTTTTGCAATCTCCCGGTGGAGCGCTTCGGCGTCGGGGCCAAGCTCAAGCATTTCGCCCAGAACCGCGATACGTCGCCCGCCCCCCTCAACCAGCGCCGCTCCTAACAGGCCGATAGATGCAGCCATCGACGCCGGGTTAGCGTTGTAGCTTTCATCGATCATGGTCGCCTCGCCGCCATCGACAATGATGGTGGTCCGGGCGCCGCGACCTTCAGCGGGAGACAATTGACTAAGCGCTTCTATGGCGGGGTCTAATGGAGCACCAACCGCTTGCGCAGCCGCTAAAGCCGCCAGCATGTTCCCGGCCTGATGACGACCGGGAATACCAACGGGAAAGTCGCGGCCTTCGCCATTGATCGAAACCGAAAGCCGGGCGCCAATTCGATCGGCTGCATAATCCAACAACTGAAAGTCTGCGCCTTGCTTTTCACCAAAAGAGATAAACGAAGCGGCGCCCGCTTCTTCCGCACGCTTTTTCAGCAAACCAAAATGCGGGTTATCATAAGGCAGGATCGCAACACCGCTGGGCGCCAGCCCGGTAAAAATTTCTGCTTTCGCCTCCGCGATGGCTTCCACTGACTCAAAGAACTCCAGATGTGCAGCAGCAACGGTCGTGACAATGGCTACGTGGGGACGCACCAACCCCGTCAACGGTGTGATTTCCCCGGCATGGTTCATGCCGATTTCAAACACGCCGAAATCTGCCTGCATCGGCAGCTTTGCGAGCGTCAACGGCACGCCCCAATGATTGTTGAAGCTTTTATCCGCCGCATGTACAGCGCCCGCCGTCGCCAATACATGGCGTAAAATTTCCTTGGTGCTGGTCTTGCCTGCGCTCCCGGTGACGCCAATACGTTTGCCAAAATTGCGCATCCGCGCGGCGACAGCGAGGTCACGCAATCCTTGCAACGTATCGCCAACAACCAATAACGGGGCGCCATCAGGCGCATTTTCCGGGGCCTTGGCCACAAGCGCGGCAGAAGCCCCCGCCTCAAACGCGCTTTGCAAAAACTCATGCCCGTCACGGGCGTCACGCAAGGCGACAAAGATATCGCCCGGTTTTAAACTGCGCGTATCGATTGAGATACCACCCGCAGACCATTCTTCCGCAGACCAACTCGCCGGATCGCCGCCGCGTGCGCATAAGGCGCCGCCGGTCGCCGCCGCCGCTTCATAAGCTGTCCACAAATTCCCGTTTGTTTGTGCGTCCATCATTTCCCAAGCTCCCGATACCGCTCGCCTAATTTCCTTGACGCCACATCCACGTCGTCAAAGGGCAAGATTTTATCCCCCACTTGCTGACCCGTTTCATGCCCCTTGCCCATAATGAGAAGCACGTCCCCTTTACCTAACATAGCAACCCCCGCTGCTATCGCCTCACCCCGATCGCCAATCTCTTTTGCGTCGGGACACCCTTTCATGACCTGCGCTCTGATAATCGCCGGGTCTTCCGAACGCGGATTATCATCGGTCACAATCACAATGTCTGCATGGTCGTGCGCCGCCGCCCCCATCAAAGATCGCTTTGATCTATCCCGGTCCCCGCCAGCGCCGATGATCGCAATGACCCGGCCGGAGGCATGCGGGCGGATCGCCTGAAGCGCTGTTGAAATCGCATCCGGCGTATGGGCGTAATCAACATAGACACCAATTTCTGCAACCGCGCCGACGCGCTGCATCCGCCCGGGAATTGGCGCAAGCGTCCGCAATAGAGGCAACACAACCGAAGCATCATGCCCTGACGCAATCACAATTCCTGCTGCGACGAGCGCATTTTCAACCTGAAAGCCGCCGACGAGCGGTAACTCCAGATCGTATATTTCACCGCTTGCTTCTATTTTAACGGCAATGCCTGTCGCATGAGCACGGCGGGAGAGTAATTTCAGATCTTCGCCATTTTCCCCGGCGGAGAACACAGCAATATCATTTTCCAACGCAGCATTTGAGAATGCTTTGGATTGATCCCCATCTGCATGAATGACGGCGACACCGCCGCTACTCAGTAAATTTTTAAACAGTCTGAGTTTTGCATTCCGATAATCATCAAAATCGTTGTGAAAATCGAGATGGTCTTGCGTGATATTCGTGAAAGCAGCAATTGAAAATGTCACCCCATCAGCGCGGTGCTGCGCGAGCCCGTGGCTCGAGACTTCCATAACCAGATGCGTTACACCCGCCTCAGCCATCTGATCCAATGTCTTATGAAGCATAACGGGTTCGGGTGTTGTAAACCCCAGTGATGCCTTGAAGCTTTTTCCTTGCGCACCGAGCGTCCCCATACTCGCCGCGTTTTCACCTAACCGATCCCATAGCTGCGCGGTAAATAATGCCGTCGATGTTTTGCCATTTGTGCCCGTTATACCCGCGATCAATCTGGGTTGGCCCGGATAAAACCGCGCCGCCATTTCTGACAGGCGCTTGCGCGGGTTTTCATCCTTTATCAGTGGCAAGTCAGTTTTTATGTCACCGTTCGCAAGCACCGCCGCCGCGCCATTTTTCTCTGCTTGTGGAACATACTTCGCGCCATCAACAATACTGCCCGGCAACGCGGCGAAGAGAAATCCTGCCTCAACGGCCCGGCTATCTGCCGTCAGTCCTGTTATCACTGGATCAGGCGCGAGCGCTTCGCCGGCAAGTTCAGAAAGCCTCACCGTGCGCGCTCCTGATGCGGGCCGCCATACCGCGCTTCACGATAGGGTGTCATGTCACCGGAAACAAATGCCGCGAGTGCGGCGGCTTCGTTCACGGGCGCAAGCCCCATCAAAGGCGCTGCGCGCTCAACCACGCGCGCAAAAGTCGGCGCGGCGTTCCACCCCGCTGTTGCATAGCCATAAGTTTCTTTCAGCGGTTGCGGCTCATCAAGAGAAATCAGGATTGCGTAACGCGGCGCATAACCCGGTATGGCGCCGACAAAACTCGCAATGCGCGTATTCCTGTTATAGCCGCCAGCCATAGGCTTATCCGCCGTCGCCGTTTTGCCGATCGGGAAAAACCCGGAGACGTCAGCATATTGCGCGGTTCCGTCGGTAATCACCCGGCGCAGCACACGGCGCATCACCGCACTTGTTTGCGTTGAAAAGACCTGATGCTCCGTAATGGCGTCATCATGCTCTAAAAATGTCGGGCCGTGATAGACCCCGCCATTAACAACCGCAGAAAATGCACTCAACAAATGCAACGGTGTGACCGAAATCCCGTGGCCATAAGAAATCGTCGCTGTCTCAACAGGGCCCCATTGTGAGGGTAATTCCGGCGCCCGATTTTCCGCAAGCTCCATCGGGATCGCGTCAAACAGGCCTAATTTTTCGAGATAGGCTTTTTGCAGCTTAGGACCCAGATCGGCCGCCATTTGCGCCATACCAATATTGGATGAATGCTGCACAACTTCTGAAAAACTCAACACTCTGTTCTCACCGTGAAAATCGGTAATTCGGCGATCCGCCACTTTAAAACTGCCGCGCGCATCATATTGCGTATCTTCTTGCGCAACATCTGCATCCAGCGCCGCCGCCGCTGTAAAGGATTTGAACGCCGAGCCCAGCTCATAGCGATCATAAGTGGCGCGATTGCGGCGAGAATCTTCCGAGAAGGCGCCCGGCATGTTCGGGTCAAAATCCGGCAGGCTGACCAGAGCGATGACCTCACCGGTCATCACATCCATGACGCCGGCCCAGGCCGCTTTGGCGCCAAACTTTTCCATACTGGCGGCAAGTTCATCTTCAACAATTTGCTGAACGCGAATGTCAATCGCTGCTCGCATGGGGCCTTCGCCGCGCCATTTGTTGGCGGCTTTTTCAAGCCCCATCACGCCGCCTTTGCCCGGTTCTTCATGACCGATCACATGCGCCGCAAGATCAGCTTGCGGATAAAATCGTTTAATACGCGTGGCAAATCGCACACCCGGCAGACCCAGATCAAAAATTTCCTGTCTCTGCGCAGGGGTCAGCTTTGCATTGACCTCAACATATCGCCCGGCATTTAGTTTTTCAGCGAGTTCAACGGCGTCGATGGAGGGTAATATCTGGCTTAGCGCTTGCGCCGTTTCATCGGCATCCCAAACTTCCCGGCCCCAGACCTCCAACGCCACCATAGGCAAATCTGTCGCCAACAATACGCCATGACGGTCAACAATTTCCGGGCGTTGAACATCTGCAATCTGCCCGCCCCGGTGAGACGGCGCCGATTTAATCTGTCCAAAGGTAATAAACGCCAGTCGCACACTCAACGAGGCAAAGATAAAAACAAAGACGACCGCGCACATCAAAATCCTGATTTTTGCCCGGTCGGAATGACGGGATCTGGCGCTGCGCGCGCGCACCTGAAATTTTTCTATCGCCTCCTCAGGCGCACCACCCTCTGCATCGCGCGTTTCCGCTTGTGCGATGACATAAGCTACTGGTTTTGTTTTTTTCTTAGCGCGTCTGAACATGGTGTCGCCAGACCCTTTTATTGAGAACCTGAAAGTTGCGCCATGGCGATGGCGTTGCTGATCGTGTCCGCAGGCGTTTCATCCGCAAGCGGAACCTCGTCAAACTCTGTCCCATGCATGGCGGAGGCGAATTGACGCTCCGTCATCATTTGCTCCTGGGTTGAAGGGCGCAAATCAGTTTTTGCCTCAGCAATTTTGGCAAGCCGTTCCGGGTTTTCAAGAAAGGCCGTTTCAGCCCGCAAGATTTGAATGCTCTCCAACTCCTGCAAGCGGCTTGTCTCAAGGCTGTTTAACTCGATACGCGTTTTTCTGACAGATTCTTCCGCCCTGTAACGGCCAATCGCCGCCGCCGTTAACAAAACGCACAAAAATATCGTTGTGATACGGAACATTACGCCCTTCCTTCTTTGTGGTTTTTTATTTCAATTCGCCGGGGTAGCCCCAAAGCCTCATCATCGAGTGCCGTGGGAACGGCGTCCAGTCTTTCACCAACACGCAGTTTGGCCGATCGTGAGCGTGCATTCACTTCTATTTCCTGATCGCTTGGTTCTAGCGCTTTAGGATAAACAGACTTAAAGCTTGGAATCGGCGCCGCGTCCGGCGGCGCATGTCTTGAACCACCAGTGCGTGTCGCCATACGACTTGCAAAGAACCGTTTGACAATGCGATCCTCTAATGAGTGAAACGCGACCGGACGGTTGGTGGCGGTCGCGTTTCAC
>BQJH01000191.1 GCA_021604605.1 Hyphococcus sp. | reverse complement strand
TGAACCACCAGAGCAAAAGTCCAGAACATGGCCAGGCAGGCGCTAAACAGCGCCACAGAAACGCTGGCGCGATCGTGGTTTTGAAACAGCCCGTCATAAAACGGCGACGAAACAGAAAAGACTGCAATCGAGGCGGCAAAGACAAAGACCGGCAAAGCGTTGGCGCCGGCGATGCGCGCGGCGACAAAAGCAACAACGGCAAACCCAACCGCGCTGAGGCAACCTTTTAAATGCTCCCGCCCGCCGAAAATGCACGCCGAAACAAAAATCAACAACGCACTGACGGCGATGCCGGACAGCCCAAGCGTGCTCCCGCTAGCGGAAAAGGCGCCGTCAATAACCAGAACACCCGGCGCTGCTGAGGCGCGCGCAATATTCATACCCGGTGACAACCACTCGGTTAACGCAGCCAGCAATGCGAACACCGCCAGCGTCGCTGCATAACGTGATAAACCGCAACGACCAGACAAAAACGGGCAGGCAGATAAAACAATAAAACTGGCTAAGGAGAACACCGGATTGAGAAGCCAGAGAACGTATAGAGCCGCGCCGGCGATCAATCCTTCAAACCGCGCGCGTCCGACTCCGGGATCAGCTGAGGCCGACACAAAGCAAAACGCAGCGACCAGAAACAGCGCCATAGCAAACTCAGTCGGGCCGGAAAATGGTGACGCAACATAAGCTGCTAAAGCCCCTGTCGTTAAAGCGGCAGGCAAGGTCGGCATTCTTGAACTGGCGAAATACGCCATCGGGTAAACCACGATCAACGCGCTGAAGGCCTTTGCAACGAGATGAATTCTGCCCGGCGTGTCCGCAAAAATATCCGCCCCGAGCAACAATAAAATATAAAATGGCGAGGCATGTTCTGTGAGCGCCGCTTCGCCTGACCCGACGGCGCGGGCGTCAGCGATCGGCGCAATCATGTCGACTGTGGAAGATAAGCTTAACAGAGCCGGCGCCATTAACGCGGCGATGACAAATGGCGCCGCTGCAACCACCGACCACAAAAACGTCCAACCCGGTTCCTGCCAGCCAAAAATCGACATAGCGGCGCGGCGCGCGATAGGCGCAGGGCGCCGCCAGGCAAAGTCATGATCAAAAGTATCTGCGGTTGCGCTCATGGGATCTCTTTTCAACTCTGACGTGTTTCAAACCGGTGCGCCGGCAACTTCGTTAACCAGTGAAATGCAATCCCTTTGCCGCTCCTTGCCGCCTGACATAATTTCTTTGCACAACAAGCGTTTACGCCTTTGCGCCGGGGCCAAGACTGCTATTGTATGGTTAATGCGTACGCTTTTTCATATGCCGCTTGATCCCGCGAGCCGGGTGGTCCGGGTTGTCCTTGCCGAAAAGGGACTGCCTGCGGAGACGATTGAAAAGCGCCCATGGGAAGATGATGGCGCGCTCGCCACCGTTAATCCTGCATTGAGCGTTCCCGTTCTCATGGATGAGCCGCCCACCGGCGGGAGCATTCATATTAGCCCGGCCATGGCGATCGTTGAATTTCTTGAAGAGGCATATCCTGACCCGGCCCTGTTCCCGACGACATCTGCCGCCCGGGCGGAAACCCGCCGCTTATGCGCCTGGTTTTTACAAAAGCTCGACCGGGACGTGATCGATCTTCTCGTGCGTGAACGGATCGACAAACGGTTAATGCGGCGCGGCCAACCAGATTATGATTTACTCAAAGCCGGTAATGACGCTCTTGCATGGCACATGGATTATTTCAGTTGGCTGCTTGATCAACGACCATGGTTTGCGGGCGAAAAATTCACCGTGGCTGACATTGCCGGCGGCGCCTTTATCTCCACCATCGATTATGTCGACGCCGTCCCATGGGATAAGTTCCCTATCGTCAAGGAATGGTATGCGCGGATGAAATCACGCCCCAGCATGCGGCCGATTTTACGCGACCGGATTGAAGGCCTGCCGCCGCCTCGACATTTTGATGATCCGGATTTTTAATCAATGCCAGACGAAAACTCGCTGAAGAAACAACTACAGACGCAAGCCGCTGACCTTGGGTTTGATGTTGTTGGCGTTTCAGCTGCTGATCTGCCTCTTGAAAAAGCGCAATATTTGTCTCGTTTTCTAGAGGAAGGACGGCATGGCGATATGGGTTGGCTTGAGGGCCGCGCAGAGCAACGCGCTCACCCCCGCGCCCTATGGGCGGGCGCCAATAGTGTTATCATGCTCGGCGCCAATTATGGACCAGACAATGATCCGTTAGAAGGGCTGGAAAAAAAAGAAACCGGATTAATATCCGTCTACGCACAAAATAAAGACTATCACGATCTCATCAAGAAGCGTCTGAAACGGTTAGCTCGCTGGTTGATTGATGAGGCTGGTGGAGAAGTAAAAGTTTTTGTCGATACGGCGCCCGTGATGGAAAAACCCCTCGCCGCCCAGGCCGGCATCGGCTGGCAAGGCAAGCACACCAATCTTGTGTCTCGCGATTTTGGATCGTGGCTGTTTCTTGGCGCCATCTTTACCACCCTCCCCCTGGAACCTGATGAACAGGAAATTGATCATTGCGGGTCATGCAGCAATTGCCTCGATATCTGCCCGACAAACGCTTTCCCCGCCCCTTATCAATTAGACGCTCGCAAGTGCATCTCATACCTCACCATCGAACATAAAGGCCCGATACCCCATGAGTTGCGCCCCGCTATCGGCAATCACATCTATGGGTGCGATGATTGCCTCGCCGTGTGCCCCTGGAACAAATTTGCCGCCAGATCGCAAGAAACCGCATTCCACGCCCGCGAAACCCTACGCGAGCCTCCTTTAAGTGAACTTGCAGCACTCGACGACACAGAATTTCGCACTTTTTTTTCAGGCTCGCCGATCAAGCGCACAGGACGCGATCGTTTCATCAGAAATGTATTGATTGCTATTGGTAACTCTAATGACAAATCATTGCTGGCAACTGTCGAGCCTTTACTGAGTGATGAAAGCACACTCGTGCGCGGTGCAGCGATATGGGCTTATGCGCGTCTTGAAACGTCTAATGGCTTCAACGAGATGCGCAAACAGCGCCAGCCGCTGGAACAAGATGAAATTGTTCGCTCTGAATGGGAGCGCGCAAGTCTTCCAGTCGACGCTTAGGCTTCAACGGTGACGAACACTTCGCCTATCGTGAAATTGCCTTGATTGTCTTCAACCCAATAAGACAAATGATCAGAGCCAGTATAATTTACGTCAGCTGTATAAGTCACCGTGCCGTCATCATTTAATGTGACCCGGCCATGTGTTGGATCAATAAATCCGTCAACATTAATCTGGTCGCCATCTGGGTCGAAGTCATTGGCAAGAACGTCAATCGTCACTGAATGGCCTGAGTCCACCGTAACACTTTCATTCGCTGTGACGGGCGCCTGACTATCCAGGTCAAGAACACCGTTGTAACGCGGGTTTTCAGCGCCATTTTTCGCCAGAACATTCAGCCCGCCAGGGATAGTGACAAACAATGCCTGCTTCAGAACGTCACCACTGATCCTGTCCGTATAATATTGCTCAAAACTAACAACGATCTCACCATCGGCTGTGGTCCAGTAGCCTTCTTCGTTTGCAGCAGCGCCTACATTCGCCCAAGTGTAACGATAATCGTCATCGAATACGTTTTCATACACACCGGCGCTGTCAGTTTTTGTGCCTGAATATTCAATCCGGTACTGACCATCTTTAGTAAATTTATATTCTGACAATTGGCCCGCATCATAGTCGAAACTCAATTGGCCTGGTGTCAGATCCGCCTGTGTCAAAACCCGGTCAAAACCATCAAGGTTATGATAATCATTAACTGCGCCAGAAATATCTACATCAAGAAACAGATAACCAAAATTATCCTGACTGCCGCCGGCCGGTAATACTTTCTCAAGATATACGCCCGTGTCGAACCCATGAACACGCGCATTAACAACCGAGACGTCAAAAGTATTTGGCCCCGTTTTGATGCCATTATCAGCAAGGCTCTCCGCACCGATCAGGTCAACGTCTTTGACAAGGTAGTGACCAGTGTAATGGAGGTTGATACCGTATCGCACTTCCCATGCCGTGAAATCAGTAATCTCCGAATGCACATCATGGTTTTGGTTAGCGCCAGCCTTTACAACCATAAAGCCTGAACCGGATGCGAGCGCCTCGTTGCCTGTAAACTGAGAAATCGCCGGCATATTGATCGACACCTCCTCATTGTAAGAAAGGCTTTCAGGCATATTGGCATTTTCCGATAGGACATTGATAAAGTCAGCTTTAGGTGCGCGATGAAAATAAACAAACGCATGCCCCGCGGGGACGCCTGCTGCTACATTGTCGACCGCATCGACTTCACGGCCCTGAAACCAGAAACCGGCGCCCGTTCGCCCCAAATCAAACGCGTTGACGTCATCACCAACTTTCGGATTGCTGGTATAGCCGCTGCCGCGCACACCAATGGATTTGATGGCAATATTGTGGACCCAACGGCCAGTTTCATTACCGGTTTCGGCGACAAACGCTGCGCCAAAGACATCATACGCGGCGTTATCTTCCAGAATGGCATTACTGTCATGGTGAACGACACCCCAGCCAGGCGATCCCCAAACCGCATTACCGACCAACATAGCGGGATCATCAAAATCTTCAAACCCGGCTCTGTGAATGTGTAGTGAGTAGCGCCCTTTGACGTTACTGTCTGACTTGGTTGCATCAAGGTCGCCAACATCAAAGGCCCGTTCCGATTTGTCGGTCCGCCCTAAATCCGTAAACTCTGCATAGCGCACATCGATATCGTCAGAATGCATCAGCATGACATGGCCGCGTTGATGCACAGGCAGATCATCAGCGTTTTCTGTAATAATACGAATGTTGCGAGAATAGTTTGCTACATAAGCGTTTAAGTCTGCGCGCGGCACATCATGATCATAGATAAGCGCCCGATCAAAATGTATTGTTGTGCCGTCAATAGCGGTAATGATCAGTTCTTCGTCTTCAGTGCCAACGTCAGGCTGTTGCGCGCCAGCGGGGGCCCAGGGAACCTCTTCCAGGTGAGTGCCTGTGAGCACCAACCTGTCGCCCACTTGCCACCCTTCTGGCAGTTCTTCCAATGTAAGAGAGGTGTCACCCTTCATGGCTTCGCCAGCGACTTTTAAGAAGGCGTCTTTTTCAGCTCCGTGAATTTCAACTTCACCGTGACTGATAACGCCGCGGGAAAGAAGCATCGGATCCCATCCGACATCGATGGGCCCATTATCGGCAATCTGAATGACCGTCTCAACACCTGCTGAAACCGGGTTGCCGATTGTGCCAATGGTCAACTTACCCGATGGCGTGACAACAAACGTGTCAACTTCCATAAACGTGTCTTGGTCCGTCGCAAAAGTCAGCGCACCATCAACGCGCACCGTAAATAATGAAACAGCGCTTTCATCATCATACGTGACGGTCATGCCATGCGGAATGACAACCTTTGCGCCTTCGCCCGGCACTTCTCCGCCAGCCCAGGTGTTCGGGTCAAACCAGGAGCCATCATTTACGGCAATGTGTGTTGCTTCTGAAACCGGCACCAACTCAAGCACGGCCATGTGCTCGCTCACCTTGGATGGATCATCCGGGTGCACATGACTGCCATCGCCATCGCCGTGACCATCTCCA
>BQJH01000190.1 GCA_021604605.1 Hyphococcus sp. | reverse complement strand
ATATCCCGCCGCCAAAGAAAACCTCGTCACGGGCAAGATGTACATAAAAGCCAGGCGCGTGAGCATCCTTGCCCAGCGCATGGCGAAACTGCACGGCGCCATGGGTTTTGTAAGGCGACTTGTCTTTGGAAAAGCGAACGTCCTTGTAGATGCGAAAAACAGAGCCGCCGTTCAAACGCGGGTCTGCGGTAAAATGTTTTGACACTTTCTTGAGCCGCGGCGCCATCGCCTCCACGAAAGCAGCAAGAGGTTCCTGCACGCTCGCGCGAAAACGCGCCTTGTTGTCCATGAACCATTCGCGATTGTTATTGGCTTCAATTTCTTTGAAGAATTTAAAATAATCCGCCGGGAGGCCAGTAAACCCTGTCATTCGTCACCCTCTTATTATGCTGACGATTTTAACGCCAACTTTCTCACATCAACAACAGCCTTACTCTCTTTCAGGCCGCCGCCGGTATCTTCACGTACTGCTTTTACGGCAGCAATGATTTTTCCGTCTTTTATTAGACGATCGACCTCTTCGCGTTTCGACAGGGGCAACCCATTAAATGTCGCTTCCGCTTCCTGTTGGCGCAGAAACTTTTCCTGTTCCCGGTTTCCGGCTGTGGCGCCATGGCGCCCGCTCGCCCTGCCAGCCAGAAAAGCAACATAGGCGACAGCGACGATTAAGAGCCAAAGCTGATAGGGTTCAAAATTGTTCATTTCTTCCGGCTTCCCTCTTCATGAACAGCATGATCTACATATGCCTGCTCGTTCACTGAATATGTTGGGACATAAGGCGTAAAGTTCAATGATCCGCAATGCCAGTGATGCCTGAAAATTGCTCAAGAAACCTGCGACCGCCTATAGGGTGAAGCCTATGGCCTTAAATGTGATCATGAAACATGAATCGCACCGCCACACTTCATAGAAGAAAAAGCGCCGGTTAAGGTATGGGCAAGCGCGGCGCTACTTACCCACGCCTAAACATTAACCCGCTGTTTCGTATCCCTACAGACAACTTAACGAACGGTTTCAACTCACAAAGACGTCTCAGTTAAATGGGCGTTAATTTCGATTCCCTATGTTTTAGGACAGCGGGGAATCCGATAATTATTGGCCTTTAGGAATGAGAGGCGCCGATCATGAGTGAAGCAAGTGCAATCGACCTCAATGAAACCGTTTCAAATGACATCGCACACGACGGTAGCGCGAGCATTGGAAAGAATGCGGACACTCCCAACTCTTCTATCGCCAGGGTTTCCAACCGGTTGGACAATGTAACAGCCGATCAATTTCTGACTGAGTTTACTTCGGCTGTTTGCGAAGAGTTGAATCTTGAATATTTCCTGATTGGACGGCTCAACCCTTATTCCAATATTATGCGGACCTTGCACTTCATAGCAAAAGGTGAATTCCTCGACAATCTCACCTACAGTCTCGACGGCACGCCATGTGCGAACACATTAAGCGATGGCGTATGCATCCACAAAGATAACGTCATTGAAGAATACCCGCATGACAAGGACCTTATAGAGCTCAACATTCGCAGCTATGCCGGCGCCGCATTACGCAACTCCAATGGAGATAAGCTCGGCGTGATGGTCGCGATGGGCCAAAATCCGATCGCAGATGAGAAACCTATTATTGAGCTTCTCAGTTATTTTCGCCAGCGCGTCGCCAGCGTGATCGAAGTCACTGAAAGGCTGGAACGCTATTCCTGGGCTATTGCCAATTCGTTTGATGGGGTTTGGGAATGGGATCTGCGCACGGGCGGCACGATAATTTCTGAAACCGTACAGAAGATTCTCGGCAATAGAAAAGGCGGCGGCCCGCACGATTTAGCGCAGATTGAAGAAGCCATACACCCTGATGACAAGCCAACACACACCAGTGCACTCCAAAGCCATCTTAATGATGGCGCCCCTTATGATGTACGATTACGCCTGCGCGATAACACTGGCGTCTACCGCTGGTATAAGTCACGAAGGAGAGCCATCCGAAGTGAGAATGGCAAACCCATCAGGATGATTGGCGGCTTTTTCGACATTCACGATATCATGCTGGAAGTCGAAAACTCAAAATAGGAAGAGCGCTTTATACGCCTAACGCCCAGAGGTTTCTGATTGCAATAATAATCAGGATGATGGTCGAGAGAAAGAAGACAGCAAATCGGGCCATCACTTTTCGCAACACAATCTGGGATAGCGAGTGAGCGACACGTAGCGCCACATAGCCCCAGGCTAAAGCGATATTAATTTCATCGGCCACCCCAACAAGATGCGAATAGAAAGCCAACGCATAGAATATCGTTGGTTGCTCATGAAGGTGATTGTAATTATCCGCAATGACCCGCGTTTTTGTTGGTAGACTTGAAAGAGAACCCGGATGGATCGCGCTTTGCGGATCGATCTTGGCCGCCTTCATCGCCGGAATACGCGTTGCATACATCCAGCCCCAGACAATCAACGTCCAGATGATAAGAAAAAGAACGGGTGTCAGCATTGTCGACATAGTTTATTCCCTAAACGATTAAACAGCGTTCGAGTGCTTTTTAAATTCCATGCGCGCAATCGACCGGCAGTGAACCTCGTCCGGACCATCCGCGAGGCGTAAAGTTCGCAACATTGAATACATCCGCGCCAGACCGAAATCTGTTGTCACGCCGGCCCCGCCATGGGCCTGTATCGCGTCGTCAATAATTTTCAACGCAATGCGCGGCGCCGCCACTTTAATCATGGCAATTTCGCCTTGAGCCACTTTATTGCCAACCGTGTCCATCATCCACGCTGCTTTCAGCGTTAAAAGACGCGTCATCTCAATATCAATCCGCGCTTCGGCTACCCGCTGTTCCCAGATAGAATGTTTGTAGATCGGCTTGCCAAAAGCTTCCCGCGTCAAAATCCGTTTGACCATTTTTTCAAGCGCCGCTTCAGCCGCGCCAATGGTGCGCATACAATGATGAATACGGCCAGGGCCTAACCGGCCTTGCGCAATCTCAAAGCCGCGCCCTTCACCCAGGAGTATATTTTCTTTCGGCACACGGACATTATCGAGCAAAACTTCCATATGGCCATGGGGCGCGTCATCATACCCAAAGACAGGCAGGTGACGTTCAATCTTTACCCCTTCTGCATCCGCAGGGACCAAGATCATCGATTGCTGTTGGTGACGGGCCGCAGATTTATCGGTCTTGCCCATAACGATATAGACTTTACACCGCGGGTCGCCGGCGCCGGACGACCACCATTTGCGGCCGTTGATAACATAATGATCACCGTCCGCTGTGATCTCCGTTTCAATATTCGTCGCATCTGATGAGGCCACCGCCGGTTCGGTCATCAAGAAGGCGGAACGAATTTTTCCCTCCAGTAAAGGATGAAGCCATTCTTCCTGTTGCGCTGGTGTGCCATATTTTGAGAGCACTTCCATATTACCGGTGTCAGGCGCGGCGCAATTGAACACTTCCGGGGCGATCAAACACCGCCCGGTGATCTCTGCGATTGGCGCATAGTCGGCATTTGATAGTCCCGGCCCAAATTTCGGATCCGGGTGGAACATATTCCACAAGCCTTCCGCTTTGGCTTTGTCTTTTAGCTCGTCAATAATCGGCGGAATTTTCCAGCGCCCTTCCCCCGGCCCAAACGCCTCATGCTGGCGCTCATAGATCTCGTTCCCTTCATAGACATGGGCGTCCATAAAGGCGGAAACCCGCTTGAGGTAATCTTTACATCGGTCGGAATAATCGAAATGCATGAGGGGCTCCTGTTGTTGGCGCCATGATAACGCTTCCGGGCGAACGGGAAAGCAGGAGAAGCAGCTACAGCGCAGGAAAGTTCATCAGCGCGTTTCACCGCCGCCAAAAACCCGATCCAGCGCGAACCGACCGCCGCCAACTGCGACAAAATGTAAATTAACGCCGATCAGGATCAACGCCGGGAACTGCGCTCTGAAATCATCACCAAGATGCACCATCAAAAATCCGACAACAAAATTGAATACCATCAGCAATCCGGCCCAACGCGTAAACAAGCCGACACATAAAAGAAGGCCACAGATAAACTGCATCCAGACAGACAGCGGCGCCAAAAGCGCTGGGTAAGGAAATCCAAACTGTGTCATGAAGGCAATAAATTCCGTCATCCTCTCTTGATGGAGAATATTGTCCCATACGCCCCAGACCAAAAATGCACCGGTCAGCAACCGCAGCGCTAACAAGGACAGGTCCGTAAAACCGCTCAACTTATTCAAGTATAAAATGTTCTTCACACTCATTTTTTAAGTCGCCCTCTTACTGGCAGCACGTCGCGCTTTAAAGAAGTCTTTCAGCAATTGCCCTGCTTCCTCCGCAAACGGTCCCTCAACAATTTCCGGGCGCCAATGACAGGTTGGCTGTTCTAAAAATTTCGGCCCGTGCCAAACCGCGCCGCCTTTGGGGTCTAATGCTGCAATAACAAGCCGTGACACACGCGCATGAGAAATTGCGCCCGCACACATCGCACATGGTTCAAGGGTCACATAAAGCGTTGTCTCGGGAAGGCGATAATTGTGTAACTTTTCAGCGGCGGCCCGCAATACACGGATCTCCGCATGGCCGGTTGGATCATGGGTCGATATCGGCGCGTTCCCCGCCTCGGCGAGCACAACACCATCCGCACTCACCAGAACGGCGCCCACAGGCGCCTCCCCGTCGCCAGCGGCTGCGCGCGCCTGATCCAAAGCCCGGCGCATGAACGCTACATCCTGTTCGGCTCCTGCCTGCATTCTGCTTTCATCTCCTTATGCAGAAATTTGCCCGCGCCATTAACAATACGCAGAAATGAAACACCACAACACCATGAAACGCTTCCATGACGCCAAATACTTTCCTGCGGGTCGCTGACAAGGTGACAATCGCCCTTATTGGCGCGAGCGCCTTTTATGATCAGTTCTGCAAGCTTCATACTAATCTTGCGTCACCTGCATAAGCAGCTAAGCAGCCAGGCCATGAGAGCATGAACTTAAGACCCACGCTACAAACAGTATAGTTTTGACTTCATAGCCCTTGCAGGATATGCGCAGATCATTCTTTCCGGACAGGAAAATCATATCCACCATGACTGACCAAGAAGCGTCGACCAAAAGCGAACGGATCGCCAAATATCTCGCCCGTGCAGGCGTTGCCTCGCGCCGGGAAGCGGAACGCCTGATCGAACAGGGCGTTGTCACGGTCAATGGCGAAACCCTGACAACCCCGGCCTTTAAGGTCACGTCTGATATGGATATCCGCGTTGACGGCACCCGGATCGGCAAGCCGGAGGCGCCAAGGCTTTGGCGCTTTCATAAACCCGATGGGCTGGTGACGACCCACAGCGACCCTCAAGGGCGCAAAACAGTTTTCGATGCACTCGCCGGGATGCTGCCGCGCGTCATATCGATTGGGCGCCTCGACCTCACCACTGAAGGGTTGTTGCTGCTCACCAATTCCGGTGATCTCGCGCGTCAATTAGAATTGCCTTCGACAGGCTGGACGCGGCGTTATCGCGTGCGCGCATATGGCAAGGTCAATCAACGAAAACTGGACAGCCTCAAAGACGGTGTTGAGATTGACGGCGTCCAGTATGGCCCTGTGCGGGCAAATCTCGACCAATATCAGGGCGGCAATGTCTGGATTACACTTTCA
>BQJH01000189.1 GCA_021604605.1 Hyphococcus sp. | reverse complement strand
GTCTTCACGACTGCGTACATTCTCGACTCCATTGGGCTCAATTTGGCGGCCCAGCGTCCTTTTTCACCCCGGCTTCATATGTCCGGTTGTTTAATGAAGCACGGGTCATTACCGGTGCAGAGGAGGTCCGTCAAGCGGCTTTGGCCTCTGAAAGACCTAAATTCCCTATTATTTATGCGGGGTTTCAGGATTCTGGCCCAGCGACAGCTTGGCGATGGAAAATTCAGATGCGAGAGGCGACATCCACTGGCTGTGGACCCGGATCAGGGCGCAAAATCTGGAGACGGCGCCATAGGGAGACAGGCGCCTCGGGGGCGCCGCAAAAGGGTAGTTTTAAGGGCGGTGTCGAGCCGCTCTTTTTTGCCCAGATGGGGCGTTTGCAAAGAGCGCCGCCTTCATGCGGATATCAAGGGAGCTATGGCCCACTGCGCGACCGTGAAAAACACTTAAGATTAACACGGCTTGAGCACAAAGGCTAAATAAGTGTCTTCGCTTAAGCCCGGGACTTCTTTCTACGGTGTGATTTGACCCACCCAATAGCGCCAAGGCCTGAGATAAACAGCGGCAAGCCAGCAGGGAGCGGATTAACAAGAACATCTTCGTCAAGATCGGCCCAGGCAAACTGGCCAAAGGTGAAGTTATCAAAGCCTACTTTGTCTGAATTGTTTCCAAGTCCGCTGATGTCAAAGATGATTGAAATGGTCGATGCGGCCAGAGGCCCGCCAAGTCCTGAAACCAGATCAACGGTGGTGCGCGTTGAGCCTGCGGTTACAGCTAAATCGGCAATCTGTGTAAGAAGGGTGCCGCTTCCGTCAAAAAAACTGATGTTGTCGATCGTGAAGCTTTCGTTGCCGGAAAGAGCGAGCTGAAAATCGTAAAGAGCAACGCCATAGCCGTCGTCAGCATTAAACGTGATGCCGAAGTCAGAGCCTTCAGTTGCGTGATAGATTGCATCTGTAAAATTGCCGTATCCGTATGTAGATCGGCGTAAATCCGCGCCGCCGTAGTCCACAGTAACGTTGGGCGTCCAGCCAACACCTACACCGGAGTAGTACCTAATCCCATCCTGATGAGTGGCCGAAATACGATCCCCATAAGATTCGGGTAAATTGTCGCCTACGTCATTAAAGGATAGTATGGATGCGGTGGCGGACCCTGCGCTAATTACTCCAAAAGCCAAGGCCGCTGCGAGGTGCTTTAAATGTGTTTTCATTTTGATACTCAACCAAACTTTGTTATCTGCTAACTTACGATACTGCTAATTTTATGCCATATCGTGATGGTCGATTCTAGGGGCTTCGCCCCAAAATGCTTAAGATTTTGGTGTGGATTTTATACAAACACCCTAAATAGTTGAATTGAAGTTCCGTAATGCCCCTATATGTGGGTTAATTAAGGATCTTATCCTTAATGGCTATTTTCTTTATTGCCCCCTTGCGAAAGCTGTTCTTTGGTCGTTGCCACAAAAACCGCACATGGCTATTAGCACACTAAACGTCGTCGATTGTTGCTAAGTCCTCGAGGAGCTTCGCCGCAATCAAACAGATAGCAGGAGCGTAATGGCGCCGCCGCGTATACATGAAACCGCTGCCGTCGATGATGGCTGCGAAATCGGAGAGGGAACTGCCATTTGGCATTTCTCCCATATTTTGTCCGGTTCGCGAATTGGCGCTGATGTCTCCATTGGCCAAAACGTCGCCATTGGGCCGGATGTTTCGGTCGGGGACGGCTGCAAGATCCAGAACAATGTGTCCCTTTATAAAGGCGTGACCCTTGAAAAAGAGGTTTTTTGCGGGCCGTCTTGCGTTTTCACCAATGTTTTTACACCCCGCGCTTTCGTCAACCGTAAGGCTGAGTTTGGCGAGATCATTGCGAGGCGAGGCGTCACGATCGGAGCGAATGCTACGATTGTGTGCGGCCGACCGAATAAGGCGACGGTCCTCGGCGAGTATTGCTTTATTGCTGCGGGCGCCGTCGTAACCCGCGACGTGAAGCCATTCGCGCTGATGGTCGGTGCGCCGGCGCGGCAAAAAGGCTGGGTGAGTCGTGTTGGTGAAATCCTAGGCGATGACCTTGTCTGTCCGCGAACGGGGGAGCGTTATGAGGAGCGAGACGGAACACTGGATCCGTTGGACGACTAACCAGCGCGCGCCATCAATTGCAGGAGCCGCTCGGCGGTCTCTTTAGCGCTCGGCGGTCGTATGGTGGTTTGGCGGACATCTCCCTTGTGAAGCCCTTTCATTATATCAGTTGAGTCAGCGTTGTTGACGCGGTGGTCTCGCCGCCAGGGGCCTTCGCCACATGCGATGATGGGTTTGTCCGTCGCCAGATATTCGATGATCTTGCTCGGTGGCACGTTGCCTTTCGCAGATGCTATATAGGCGAGGCCGTCAGCTCCGACAATAAATCCGAGCGCCTCTTCATATGGCTTCACGCCATGAAGATCGATAGCGGTCGCTGCGGGACTTTCCTCGATGGCTCGATGTTCCGTGTCCGTCAATCGACCTACAAAATGGAGACGCAGCCGGGGGTTCGTCTGAGCTGCGATGGAGAAAGGCTTTAATAGATCGTTGATGTCTGCAAGTGGGTCGGATAATGCGATTGACCCTGCGTGGACGATGTTGATTGCGTCCGCCGGCAGTGCAGCGGCAGGCAACCCGAGGTCCGGCGGCGCGAAGTGCGAGAGAACGTGCGGTGCGCTTGCGCCGAGGGTCTGCAGTTCGTCGGCTATAAATTTATCTACGGATGTTATGAGGTCGGGGGCGGTAAGCCAGCGTTGCGCGATAAGTCTTTCACCGATACGTCGATGAAGGGTGAGACGCTCGCGACGGTGAGGCGCGTCGAGCCAATGATCGCGAAAATCTGCCGCCCATTTCACCTGCGGCCAGAGTTGTTTAAGGGCGCGACCCGCAGCATGAATAGACTCTGGCGGCGACGTCGTCAAAACCCAGTCCGGCGCGCCTGGCGCATAGTTGGCGTAGGCGGTTGCGGCAGCGTCAGCGGCGCGCGAGGCCCAGCGAATATCGGGATCGGGCCAAAGGAGCCAGTCGCGGGAGAAGTCGCGCAGGTTTTTTTTGCGGGGGCTTATTTGCGCGCTTGGGTCACGGTTTGGATGGGAAACAGCGCAGCCATCTTCGCCGTCTGGAAGACTTGGGGCGACGACAAACACCGACGCGCCGGCGTCGCGCAAGGCGTGTGCGAGCAGGAAGGGGCGGCGTGCGCCGCCTGACACTGCCGGTGGATAATGGCGCGTCACGAGAATGATGCGGACGGGCTCTGCGATCGTCAGGCCTTCAGGATTTTGGCGCCATGAGTGTCGACGAACTCGGAGAGTGCATTGCGTGTGTCGATGATGAGCGGCGCCACATCGACCATCATCGCGTAGTCGACGGCGTCATGATCGGTTGAAATCAGAATAGCGTCGTATTGCGCCAGGTTTTCGCGTGTGAACTCGATTGACTTCAGACCGTTGAATTCCGGGTGGTCACGTGTATGGGGAACAACCGGAATATGGGGGTCGTAGAAATCGACCTTGGCGCCGCGTTCCAGCAACATCTCGAATAGATGCAGCGATGGGCTCTCGCGCATATCGTCGACATTCTTCTTGTAAGCGAGGCCCGAGATTAAGATCCGTGCGCCGGCAATTGATTTTTGAGACTTTTGGCTGAGACCTTGCGCCATCGTTTCGATAACCAACCGCGGCATGCCCATGACGACGTCGCCGGCAAGCTCGATAAAACGGGTCGATTGACGATGCGCACGCGCCTTCCATGTTAGATAAAAGGGATCGATCGGTATGCAGTGGCCGCCCAGCCCAGGGCCGGGATAAAAAGCCATATAGCCGAAGGGTTTTGATTTCGCGCCTTCTATAACGTCCCAGACGTCAATATCCATGCCCTGGAAGACGACTTTAAGTTCGTTCACCAACGCGATGTTCACGAGACGGAAGATATTCTCCGTAAGCTTTACGGCTTCGGCGGTCTTCATGTTGGGTACTAGGAATGGCGTTGTGATGGTTGCGTAAAGCGCCTCGGCCATGCGGCGTTCCGGATCGGAATCGGCGCCAACAACCTTCGGAATTGTGCTGGTGTCGAAATCTGGATTGCCGGGGTCTTCGCGCTCGGGCGAATAGGCGACGGCGAAATCGACGCCAGCTTTGAGGCCGCTTTCTTCAAGCAATGGCCGCACTATTTCCTCTGATGTGCCCGGATAGGTCGTCGATTCGAGAACAACAATCTGGCCTTTGCGTAAGTATTTGGCGATCACACGGGTGGTTTGCTCGACATACGAAATATCGGGCTCGCGGTGGATGTTAAGCGGTGTCGGCACGCACATGAGAATTGCGTCAGGGTCAGCGAGGCGCGCCTCATCCGAGGTCGCCGCCATGCGACCGGTGGCGTTCATGGCGGCGAGCCGGTCGTCCGAGATATGTTTGATATAGGTCTTGCCGGCGCAGATGAGGTCGACTTTTTCCTGATCGATGTCGTAGCCGAGCACGCGTACACCAGCTTTTATGAAAGCTTCTGCAAGCGGAAGACCGACATATCCGAGGCCGATAATGCCGACCGTGATGTCGCGCGCTTTCGTGCGCTCGATGAACTGGGCCGCTAAGGCCTCGCTTCGCTCATTGTGTTCGTTCATTGCTTGATATCGTAGTAAGCTCTGACAGCATCAATAATTGTGCGTTGCGTTTCCTCGTCGAGGTAAGGATGCATCGGTAGGCTGACGACCGTTTTAGATTTCGCTTCGCTTATGCTGAGATTATCGCCAGTTTGCGATATGCCTTCGTAGCAAGGCTGCTGATGTAGTGGAATCGGATAGTAAACGGCTGTCGGTATGCCATGCTCCTTCATGTGTGCCTGGAAAGCATCTCGCTCAGATACTTCGATCGTATATTGCGCCCATACGGAGCGGTAGCCGTCGAGGACGGTTGGCGTCGCGTCAACAATATTGTCGAGCGCACTCGTATAGCGTTCCGCTACAACTTGGCGTTTGTCAATTTCATCGGAGAATATAGCGAGCTTCTCGATGAGGATCGCTGCCTGGATCGTGTCGAGTCGGCTATTGAAGCCGATGCGTGTGTTCAGGTATTTCGGCAAATGCGCGAAGTCGCGTTGCTCAAGGTCGCGCTTTGATGCTTTGCCGTGTACGCGTAAGGAATCGATCATTTCAGCGATATCGCCGCGGTTGGTGTAGATGGCGCCGCCGTCCCCATAACAGCCTAGCGGCTTCGCTGGAAAAAAGCTTGTCGTCGCAACGTCGGCCCAGTCAGTTGGGTGTTTGCCATCGATTGTACCGCCGAAGCCTTGGGCGCTGTCGGCGATGAGACTGAGCCCGTGCTTTTTTGCGACGGCGGAGATCGCCGGATATTCCGCTGGCTGTCCGAAAAGGCAGACGGCTACAATTGTTTTTGGCGTCAGGGCGCCGTCGGCTTTCACTTTCTCGATCGCAGAGTCGAGTTTTTGCGGATCCATATTATAGGTGTGCGGATTGATATCGACAAATACCGGCGTGGCTCCGAAAAGGGGTACAGGTTCGGATGTGGCGGCGAAGGTGAAGCTCGGGCAAAATACTGCGTCACCTGGGCCGATATCGAGCGCCGTCATGGCGAGGTGTAGCGCGTCTGTGCCGTTGCCGCAGCCGATCG
>BQJH01000188.1 GCA_021604605.1 Hyphococcus sp. | reverse complement strand
GATCCAGATCAATTTCATCGCCGGTTTTGACAATCTCCTGACAGGGCGCCGAACCGATCGCTCTTGTCGCCGGCTTCATCGCCATCACGGTTTTTAACAACGGCGCCATTTTGAGCGCGTCCTTGATACCGCCCGGCGGCTCCGGCTGACGCAAAAAGGCGAGCAGTTCACCGACCTCCCGAAGCTCCTCTCCAGTTGACCTTTCCTTGCCTTCAAGGGTCACGCCCCCCGTTGTCACACCAAGGGCGACACGCTTGACCGTCCCGAAAAGATTAACGAGCACAGGCATCGGCGATGGCGCCCCATCTTCCATCACCGGATTTTCAAAGAGAATCGCCGGGCCGCCTTCTGCTAGAAGCCGGGTCTGAATTTCTGTCATCTCAAGATTGACCGAGACGGGAGCGCTGACCCGAACCAGCTCTCCGGCGCCTTCCAGCTTTTCAATAAAGTCGCGCAAGGATTTGTAAGACATGAAACTTTTCTATTCTGTCACAGGTAGTTTCGAAATGCGTCCCGAACGCACGGGGGGCTATCCCTAGCTGAAACGTGACCCAATTGTTAACCTTATTTTCGCGCCTGCCCTTTACCCTGAAAGCCAAGATGCTTAACTTGTTTCTTAGCGGAACGTCACTGCAATAGTATCGCGTTTCGGCGGCAAGAGCCGCCCCTGTTGTTGGGTTAAGAATATTTCTTGGGGAGTTGACGTTCGGCGATGTTGCCGATTTTACATCAGATATTTGGCTCTGCCCTTGTAATTGTGGGACTGATCGTCCTGCCGCTGCCGCTGCCTTTTGGTCTCATCATGCTGACCATCGGCTTCGCGCTGCTGGCGCCTTATATCCCGGTGGTGCAGCGGCTGATCAAAAAAATGCGCGCAAAATGGCCTGACCTTGACCGCAATCTACGGCTGCACCGGCACCGTTTTCCCCCGGTGATCAAAAAGACCATCGACAAAACACACCCGACGGCGCCTGCGGAATAGACCTATCCGAGTTTTGAAAAATCCGGTTTGCGTTTTTGCATGAACGCCATGCCGGCTTCCTGAAATTCAGGTGATTTGAGTTGCGCGGCGAAATGCTCGCTCTCTTTTTGAAGATGGGCAATCGCTTCTTCACGGTGCGGCTTCATGAGCATCTTGGTGAGATGAACCGAACGCGGCGCCTTTTCACTGAGCGCTTGCACTTGGCTCATGGCGTGCGCCTCCAACTCGCCCTGTTCAACTACTTCGTTCACAAACCCGAACTCATAAGCGCGCCCCGCGTCAATTTTCTTTGCCGCCAGCAACATTTCCGCCGCACGTTGATGACCGGCCATACGCGGCAGCAAAAAGCTCGACGCCGCTTCCGGTACGAGAGCAAGATCAACAAACGGCGTATGGAATGTCGCCGCAGTCGACGCGTAAACCAGATCACAATGAAACAGCATCGTCACGCCAACGCCAACCGCCGGGCCTTGCACAGCGGCGATCAATGGTTTTTCAGCACTGGCGATCCCGATCAGGAACCTTGCTACGGGTGGCAGATCGTGCGTGTCTGTGGGATTCGCAGCGCCGGCCATAAAATCCGGAATGTCATTGCCCGCCGTAAAGATATCACCTACCGATTCGAACAACACCACACGGATCGACGGATCGCTCGCCGCTTCGTCCAGCCCGTCGGCGAGCGCCGCATACATCGCCGCTGTAATGGCGTTTTTCTTGTCCGGGCGGTTAAAACCAAGGCGTAAGATCGCGCCATCGCGCTTATGGGAAATCAGATCGCTCATCACCGGCTATCCTTATGAAAAATTTTCATCGTCTTCATGAGAACATTGAGACACGAAGATCAAGCACCGGATGCAGTCTTCAGTGGATAATCTCTATTTTACACCAGTTGCAGGGGCCGATTAAAGTCACCCCACGAATGTAAGGAAACCCCATGACCGAGCTAACCCTGACTATCGGCGACAAAAACCTTTCCTCCTGGTCATTGCGACCATGGTTTCTAATGAAGCAGGCAGGCATCCCTTTCACAGAAGAAAACATCAAACTTGACCGCCCCGAAACGCGGAAAGTTCTGAATGAAAAATCACCGTCCGGTCTTGTGCCGTATCTCACTCACAAGACGAGCACAGGCGATATCAAGATTTGGGACTCGCTGGCGATCTGCGAATATGTCAACGATCTCTTCCCGGAAAAAGCACTCTGGCCGAAAGATAATCACGCGCGTGGGATTGCGCGCGCTGTAACTTCGGAAATGCATTCAGGGTTCTCGGCCTTACGCACCGTCTGGCCGATGAATTTCACCCGCTCTGATTTGGCGTTGTCGACAGCGGGCGGGGTCCAGCGCGACATCGATCGCATCAATTCGCTCTGGACGATGTGCCGGAAAGAGTTTGGCGCCCGGTGTGAATTGGGCGAGCCTTTCCTCTTCGGGAAATTCTCCATCGCCGACGCTATGTACGCGCCTGTCGTCTCACGCCTTCTGACCTATGGACCGACAGAGCTAAGCCCAGAGGCCTCCGCCTATCGCGATATGATGCGTGACACGACAGCCATGAAAGAATGGGGCGTCGAGGCAAAGGCTGAAATATCCAGTTCGTGACTTAACAACCACCCCACATCTTGCACCCTCGCCGCCAACCCTCTATCCCGGCGGCCATGGATAAAAATCAGGCAGAACAGATTCTCACCGCCCTCCTCGCCGACGCCAAGGCTGCCGGCGCAGACGCCGCCGATGCGGTGCTTTATCACTCAGTTTCCCACGGGGTTTCCTGGCGGATGGGCAAGCTGGAAGACGTTGAGCGCTCCGAAAGCGCCGATTTGGGGTTGCGCATTCTTGTGGGCCAGCGCCAAGCGTCGGTCTCGACCACGGACCATTCCCGCACCTCGTTAAAAGAACTGGCGGAACGCTGCGCCGATATGGCCAAGGCCGCGCCGGAAGACCCCTTTTGCGGCCTCGGCCCGGAAGATCGCCTCGCCAAAGGCCCGCACAAAGATCTCGATCTGGGTGATTATGCGGAGCCGACCACCGAACAATTAAAAGCGCGCGCTGGTGAATGCGAAGAAGCCGCCCTCGCCGTTGAAGGCGTTGTCAATTCATCTGGCGCTGGGGCAAGCTATGGCGAAGGCCAGAAATGGTTCGCTACCAGCCATGGCTTTTTCGGCCAGTCTGGCGGCTCTAACCATTCCGTTTCTGTCAGCGTTCTGGCGCAGGACGACAACGGCATGGAGCGCGATTATGATTATGATTCCAAGACCCATATTGAGGACCTGAAATCAGCCGTCGCTATCGGCAAGAATGCGGGCGAACGCACCGTCAAACGCCTCTCGCCCAAAAAAGCGAAAAGTCAGACCGCGCCTGTGGTCTTCGACAACCGACTGTCACGCTCTCTCCTTTCCAGCCTTTCCGGCGCCGTCAATGGCGCAGCAATCGCACGCGACGTCAGCTATCTGAAAGATAAAAAAGGCGCACAGATTTTTGCTAAGGGCATCAACATCGTTGATGACCCACACATGAAGCGTGGCCAAGGCTCACGCCCGTTTGACGGTGAAGGCCTTGGCAATGAGCGCTTCAACCTGATTGAAGATGGCGTCTTGACCAATTGGTTCATGAATTCCAGCCACGCCAAACAACTGAACCTTGAAAGTAACGCCCGCGCCACACGCGGCACAGGCGGTGCGCCCGGCGCCGGATCAACCAATCTCTACCTTGAACCGGGTGAGGCAACCCTTGATGACCTCATCAAAGAAGCCAGGGAAGGTCTTTTCCTCACCGATATGTTCGGGCCGCAGGTCAATCCAAATACTGGCGATTATTCTGTTGGCTGTTCCGGCTTCTGGATTGAAAATGGCGCCATCGCCTACCCGGTCAGCGAGATCACCATCGCTGGCAATCTACTGGAAATGTTTGCGGGGCTTATTCCTGCCAATGACCTTGAATTCCTTGGGTCGGCCAATGCGCCGAGTGTTTTGATTCCCGCGATGACCATCGCCGGAGACTAAGTAACGGAGACAAACTTCATGTCTGAAGAAAAACAATTATTACACATGGTATTCGGCGGCGAGCTGGAAAGCCCGGAAGAGTGCGAATTTCGTAATCTCGATGAGCTTGATATTGTCGGCGTATTTCCAAATTATAAAGCCGCAGAAAAAGCCTGGCGTGCAAAAGCACAACAGACCGTCGATAACGCCCATATGCGTTACTTCATCGTGCATATGCATAAGCTGTTAGACCCTGATGGGGACGGCAAGTTTTAAGGCGCTTCACATGACTGGATTGAAGGCGAAAGTACGTGACGAACTGCTCGCCTTCGATGGCCGCGCCATCAGCATCTTGTCGCAGGCTATCGCGCGCCACCACGATGAGCCTGAATTTCTCGACGTTATTATTTCACTCAGCGCAGACCCGGAGGATTATCTGGCTGACGGTGCCACATGGATCATCAAAGACCATCTTGATAAAGGTGGTGTTCTGACCGCCAGCCAAACCAATAAGTTTGTTAGCCAAGCGATAAAAACAGAAAGCTGGGCGGCAAACCTTCATGTTTGCCAATCCGTCCAGCACTTATCCGTCTCAGAAAAGGCGGCAAAAGAATTAGCCCCATGGCTGGGGATTCTTCTGGAACACAAGCGACCGTTTTTACGCGCCTGGTCGATGGATGCGTTGTCGGCTATAGCAAAAGCGCATCCAGAGTATGAAAAGAAAGCGAAGGCGGCTATCAAAGCCGGGTTAGAAGATAGCGCTGCCTCCGTGCGCGCCCGCGCGAAAAATTTGTCTTAAGCATACAAAACCCACTTTCAGAAAAATTCCTATGCCCCCCGCCCTAACTATGAATGATTTAAAAACATCTCGCGGGCGAAGGCGCGCCTGGCGTGAACTGATGATCGGCGATCATGGTTGGTTGCGGAAGTTTTATGACAACACACACGAAATTTCGCCCGGAAAAATGTGGCGCACCTATCAGCCCTCGCCTGCGAAGCTGCAAAAATGGAAAAAGTGCGGCATTAAAACCGTCATCAATTTACGCGGCGACAATCCTACCGGCTATTATCTCCTTGAAAAAGAAGCATGTGAAAAGCTTGGGCTTACACTGACGACTTTTCAGGTATTTTCCAGAAACGCCCCGCCCCGCGAAACCTTGCATGGCGCGCGCAAACTCTTTGCTGAAATTGAATACCCGGCGATCATGCATTGTAAATCGGGCGCAGATCGTGCGGGATTAATGTCAACGCTCTATCTGTTTTTTCACGAAGGTATTCCGCTCGACATGGCGATGGAACAACTCTCTTTTAAATATGGACACGTAAAACAAGGCAAAACCGGCGTTATCGATGCGGCTCTCAATCAATATATCGATTACGCGCAAGATAACGGAAAATCCCTATCTTCCGTAGACGACTTTTTTGAATGGGCCGACACAGTATATGACCCGGACGCAACGAAAGAAAATTTCCGCGCCTCAGGTTGGGGCAGTTTTTTGACGGAAACAGTTTTGCGGCGGGAGTAATCTTAGCTCAGCTGCAGCGCTGCCTGACGCGCATAAGCGCCGCCTTTCGCCATGAGATCATCATGGCGGCCTGTTTCAATGATTCGCCCCTCATCCATCACCGCGATAAGATCGGCGTCTTTGACCGTCGAAAGGCGATGGGCGATCACCAGCGTCGTGCG
>BQJH01000187.1 GCA_021604605.1 Hyphococcus sp. | reverse complement strand
ATGATCATCTATCACGCGCTATTCATGGTTATTACTGTTGGGATTGTTGCGCGGGGGATTAAAGGCGGCATCGAACAGGCGGTTACGATCTTGATGCCGGCGTTCTTTATCTTCCTGCTGATCCTTTTGGCCTTTGCTATGGTTGAGGGAGATCGTGCGGCAGGGGTAAGCTTTCTTCTTGGTGTGCGTCTTGATGACCTCTGGGCCGGTGTTCAAAATGGCTCTGTGATTTCAGCCGCACTCGGTCAGGCATTCTTTTCTATCGGGCTGGGTTCCGCCCTGATGGCGACCTACGGCGCCTACATGACGAGCGATCAGGATTTGCCGCGCTCATCCCGGTTAATCGCGATTGCTGACACAGGCGTCGGTGTTATCGCCGGTCTGGCGATCTTCCCGATTGTGTTCGCCATGGGCCTTGCTGCTGGCGCCGGACCGACATTGATGTTCCAGACATTGCCGCTCGCTTTTTACGGCATGCCTGGCGGCGGGGTCTTTGGTTTGATGTTCTTCCTACTCGCGTTTTTTGCCGCGATTACGTCATCAATCGCCCTATTGGAAACGTCGACAAAATGGGTCGATGAGCAGTCCAAAAGCGATCATCGTTTCAAGTCCGCGGCCATCATCGGTGTTGTAATCTTTGTCATCGGCATTCTTAACGCCCTGTCTCAGGTGCCGACCGTCGGCGCGAATGGCGAGGACCAGGCAACCTTCTGGAACACCTGGCAGCCGCTCGGCAATATGGCGTTGTTTGAAGGTATGGTGCTGCTCGACTTTTTGAGCGCCACAACCGATATCATCCTGCCGGTTGCGGGCTTTATCACAGCAGTCTTTGCTGGTTGGGTTGTCTCGACATCCACAGCGCGCGAGGCGATTGGCTTCAAATCCGAAGTCTGGTTCCAGCGCTGGCGTTTCCTCATCCGCTATGTATGCCCGGTCAGCATTTTTGTGGTGATTTTCTACGGTACGATTTTCGCGCCGTATATTCTTCCCACGCTATCCGGGTCGAATTAAACGCGCGCAAACTTGTTTGTTGCGCGCACTAACGCATCAATAATGCCGGGCTCGCTTGCCGCGTGTCCGGCGTCTGTGATGGTGTGCATTTCCGCTTTTGGCCAGACCTTGTGCAGTTCCCATGCTGTCTTCATGGGCGTGCAGACATCGTAGCGACCCTGCACGATGACGCCGGGAATATCTTTGATGATATGCGCGTTGGCCAGCAACTGATCGTCACGCTCAAAGAAACCGCCATTAACAAAATAATGACTTTCAATTCGCGCAAAGGCTGTTGCGAAAGCATCACCGGCAAAACTCTGCATGCGGTCTTCTGACGGTAACAGGCTGACCGTGCCGCCTTCCCAAAGGCTCCATGCTTTTGCGGCTTCTAGTTTTGCTTGCTTGTCGTCGCCTGTGAGGCGTTTGTAATAAGCGGCGATCAAATCTCCGCGCTCTGCTTCAGGGATTGGCGCAAGAAATCCTTCCCATGCGTCGGGGTAAAGCCAGCTGGCGCCTTCCTGATAGAACCACAACAGTTCTTCCCGGCGCAGGGTGAAGATACCGCGCAACACCAGTTCGCTGACCCGTTCAGGATGGGTCTGCGCGTAGGCGAGCGATAAGGTCGACCCCCATGATCCGCCAAAGACCTGCCATTTCTCGATCTCATAATATTTGCGCAGCATCTCCATGTCGCTGATCAGCGCCCAGGTGTTGTTATCTGAAAGCTCCGCATGCGGCGTAGATTTCCCGCAGCCGCGCTGATCGAAAATGATAATATTGTATCTTTCCGGGTCGAAATAACGCCGCATGGAAGGGGTTGAACCCCCGCCGGGGCCGCCATGGCAAACAATCACAGGCTTGCCATCCGGGTTGCCTGAGGCTTCATAATAAATGTTATGAACCATTGAGACAGGCATCATGCCGGTGTCATAGGGCTCGATGGGCGGGTATAAACTGATGCGATCGGTCATTTGCGGGCTGACATTTCCTTTTCTTTCCTGTAAGGAATTAAAGTGAGCGGGGGAGCGTAACAAGTCTTAGTTGGAGCGAGAGTTCCGTGGGAGTATCTGTCGCGTGATCAGGGGTCAGTTAGTAAGGTGCGGTCTTGCCGCGCTTGGTTTTCTCGTTTTTGCCGGCTGTGCGGTCGGTCCTACTTCATCATCATATTCTTACAAAAAGCCTGTCTCCGAGCACAATATGCTCGCGGAAGCGGCGCGCTCTGTTGAGGCGACGCCCTGGCCAAAACATGAACAAAAATCTTTTCTGGTGCGTATGACCGGCGGCGGGGACGATGACGCCCTGTCCAGAACCGAAGCAATTCGCACCTATTTAGAGCGCTCGGCGCCAGAAGGCGCGCGTTTTGCTCGCCTCGTTTCCGAGGCATGGAACAATATTGCAGCGGCGGAACAGTTTAACCGCACAGCCCTGCAATATGTATCGGCGCCGCGCAGGACCAAATCCGATATTGTGATCGTTGAAAATACAATTCAGACCCTGCGCGCCCACAAGCAGATTTTTACCATCGCCGTGCGTGAGCTTGAAAAAACTGATGAGTTCGTCAGTGATGACACAAGTGAGGCTGTGCGCACTGCTTATGCGCGCGCTGTAAAATCGCTTGGCGAAACTGCTGACCTCCTCGCTGCCAGCGTAGCCAATGATCACTCGGAAACACTAGCCTCGCCAGATAGGGCTCTAACTAATAAGTTTTCTGATCTTTGAAAGCACCGCAGATTTTTCGCTGCTTATTCTGGGAACCGCAGCGATCGAAACATTCGATGGACATTTTTCAAATCTCTGTCGTTTAGCAAGCATGAGAAAATGTAGAGTGTGTCTGTAATGCCATCCTCGCCGGTAGGGTTTGGCTCCACCTCAACATGAGCTGAAGTGAACTTCGGGCAAAGGGGGTGGGTTTCACCTGTTTTGATGATTGCCCGCTTTCCGTTGATTTGTGTTTCCTCAAAGAGATGACTCTCTGGGAAGTCCACAGATCGGTTTTCCGCACTAAACGGGCCGCCATGTCTTCCGTAGTCAAATTGAAGACCGAAGCGTTCATTTCTTAGATATCCGATAAATGAGTCTATACCTCTGGCTGGTACATACTCTGTTCCCGGCGGGGCGCTGATTGAAAACGTGTCGTCTACATTGAGCGTGATCCATTTTTCAGAAATACCAGCTCCACTGTGCGTGCAAGCTTGGAGCAAGGTAATGGCGAGAAAGCTAGGAATCACAAGTGTAGTAGGAATGCGCATAATTGCCCCTTAGTGACTTTGATAATAAGTGAGAGCGGCGTAGGTTCCAGATAGCGCTTTTGAAATAAAACAGGGTTTTGGCATGAACTTGGACCGATTAAACCGTTGGATGACATTGGCCGCCAATATTGGTGTTTTAGCAGGAATAATCTTTTTTGCCTTTGAGTTACGGCAAAATACGATGACATCCCGATTGCAAGCGGCCAGCGAATTTCAAGGTAGCTTCAGTGAAATCGAGTTTTTTATTGCTCAGAGTCCAGAATTTGCAGAGCTTTTAGTCAAAGGCCGGACCGGCGCAGAAGTGAATGGCGCTGATCAACTGAGGCTGACTGTTTTTTACGGAAATGTTCTGCGTACGTGGCAGAACACATATTTTTTATACCGCTCTAAAGCGCTTGATAAGAATATTTGGCAAGGAAGCCAGACGCGTCTGACGCAAATTCTGAAAGAAGATCGCGGGCTTCTTATGCATTGGCGAAATAACAAGTCTCAATTCAGCTCAGATTTTAATAAGATGATCGGGTCTATTATTTTGGAGTCCGATGTAAGCTGATTGCTTTCAGCATAATTGCTTTGCAGTAACTCTTCCAGCTAATGAAATTGCTATAATGCACATCGTTATATAAGCCTCGGCGTGATGCTCAATAATTTTTCACCCAAGCGGGCCGGTCCGCTTTATGCGATGTTTTATGGCGGGCAGTTTGTTTTGCTTGGTGTACAGTTGCCGTTCTTTGCCGGGTGGTTAGCGACCAGAGGGTTTATCGCCTCAGAGATCGGTTTGATTACCGGGGTTGCCTTGATAGCGCGTTTGGTGCTCGGGCCTTTCGTCGCCTTTTGGGCGGACCATCAAGATGATGAACGTCGCTCGCTACGCATCGTCTCTTTTCTTTTTGCGTTGGGAGCGGCGGGCCTGATATTCGCCCCGAATAAATGGGTGATTGGCCTTTCCGGCGCAGTCGTGATCTGGACTTTCGGATTGCTCGTGCCGCTGACAGACGCTGCTGTTTTGAGGGCGGATCGCAACGGTCATCTGAATTACGGTCAAACGCGCGCTACAGGATCGTTTTTCTTTTTGGCGACGACCATTCTTGCAGGTATGGCCCTTTCAATTTTCAGTATCGAATTTACCGTCTGGGCGATGGCCGGGGCGGGGGCGTTTGCCTTTGCCATGTCATTGATCTTGCCGCATGGAGCCGGCGCGCGCGGCGGCGTTAAGCCGGTCTCATGGCGCGAGGCGCCTAAGCTGTTAGCGAGCCCGGTATTTTTGGCAGTGATGATGTCCGCCGGATTAACTCAAGGCGCCCATGCGGTTTATTACGCGCTCTCCTATTTGCGTTGGGAAGAGCTTGGCTATTCCGCGCAAGTAATCGGGCTTTTGTGGGCGACGGGCGTGGTGGTTGAGATTGTCCTGTTAACTCGCGCACGAGGCTTAGCACACCGGTTGTCGCCTGCACTTCTCTTGGCGCTTGGCGGCGCTGCGGCCGCTGTCCGGTGGGCAGTGACAGCGCTGGAACCATCCTTGCCGGTATTATTCCTTGTGCAGACATTGCATGCTTTAACATTTGCAGCAGCGTATCTCGGGACGATAGAGTTTCTTGATCGCGCCGCGCCCATAAGGCTTGTGAATACGGGCATGACATTAATGTCCGCCACTGGCGTTGGCGCGATCACCGGGTTAGCGACCCTCATTGCCGGTTTTGTCTGGAAAGACCATGGCCCGGCGAGCGCTTATAATTTGATGGCCGCGATGGGCGCTGTCGCATTTATTATTGCGCTTGGTGTTGGCCGCTATTGGGATGGTGAGAAGGTCTTTGAGTAGGCTCGGCAGCCGACCATTAAACGCCGGCTTGCGTTACGCCGTTCCAATTGTCAGGGGCGCCGTTGGCTTCCATATTTTTGATGCGCTCTTCGTAAATATCAAAGAGGGCGATCTTTGATCCGGGAGACCGTCTTGCCTTGTCCAGCATCTCACGGGCTTTGGCGGCGTTGCCTTCCCGGTATGCGGCGAGGAGTTCGCGATGGGCTTCATCAAGATCACGGAAGCCTTTGGAAGATTTGATGAATGGATTGCCGATCAGGGCGTGAATGCTGAACGGGCGCTCACTATGACGGGTGCTGACTTTGTCAAGTTCAAGATAAGCAAACTGATGGTGCGTTTCTTTGTGGACGGTTTCGTCACAGATCATCGCCGGGCCATAATATTCTGACTGCGCCCGTAAAAACACAGCGCGGTCAACAGCCGGCCCTATGGCGGAGTAACGATTATTGCGGCCATGGCCCATGGGGCCAACAAAACATTCCCCGGTCGCGACGCCAATCGCCAGATGGATTTGCATACCGCTCGTCCGACTGGACGCTTCAAGGTCGGTGTTGATCTTGTCCATACTTTCGATCAGGCGCAGGGCAGCGGCGCATGCGGC
>BQJH01000186.1 GCA_021604605.1 Hyphococcus sp. | reverse complement strand
GGAAGTCGGTCGCAACAATCTGCGGAATTTTCGCATAAAGGCTCATGGCCCGGTCTTTGAGTTGATCCGTTGCGTGATCGTTGATCTCGGTGTCTTCAATCCCGAGGAAGCTCACCGCTGTGCGCAGTGTCGCCATTGGGTGCGCGCCTTTGGGGAAACGGCGCATAACTTCGATCATATTATCGGATAGACCGCGCAGTGACTTTTCTTTGGCGTTGAACTCATCCAACTGGGCTTTTGTTGGCAGTTCGCCATTCCAGATGAGATAAGCAGTTTCTTCAAACCGGCACTGTTTCGCCAAGTCTTGAACCGCATAACCACGATAGGTGAGTGAGTTGGTTTCCGGCATCACTTTTGACACAGCCGTGTCATCCGCCATTACCCCTGCAAGGCCATACTTTACTTCATCAGTCATTTCTTTTTTCCCATTCACCAGTTTCTTTATTGTACCAAGATCGCCAATTCCGGCTTCCATCTATACGCCACCAATAAGCAGCTAATAAAAACCCAACCACCCACAAACCCATTGCCACTAACCATGGTTTTTCATTTTCTGCTTCGAGCAGAAACGAAATAAGCACCAATCCACCAACAAAGTAGCCAACGATAAGGAGAACGCCGAAACGGCTAAATAGCATATCATCGACCTCCCATCGTGTAGGCGCGCTCAACTTTCGCGACGCGCACCGTGTAATCCTTGTACCATTCAGCACGGCCTTTTTGCTGCGCTTCAAGGTGTTCGGCTTTCGCCTTCCAATTTTTGATCGCCGCTTCGCTTTCCCAATAGGAAACCGCAATCCCGAACCCGTCAGCATTCCGCGCTGATTCAAATCCGAGATAACCCGGCATTGTTTTCGCCAACGCTTCCATCCGCTCCGCCATCGCGCCATAGCCATGGTCGCCATCAGCCCGCTGGTTGGTAAAAATCACCGCATAATAAGGCGGCGCAGGGTAGGATTGATCAGCCATCGTTGCGCCGGTTTATGCCGCATTACAGGCCGGAAAGGAAGGCCCCCGCACATGACAAATTATCTTTTATTTTCAGCGCATTACGATCGAATACGATCAACTCTAATACTGCGCTCTCGCAAACGCACATTATTGCCCAGTGTTGCTGCCTAGGGAATCGTCTTTCGCGTATTCGCCTGATCTCCAATCGATGCCGCAAGCCGCTAGTGCAGTTTCCACTACAGATGTATCAATACTATATCCCACTATATGCGCACATCCACCACCGATATTGCGGCCCGCATCTGCCGCTACGCACAAATCATAAAGTTTATCTGTGTACTCATCATAATAATCATAAATGCATTGTTGTTCGCTTTTGCTAACCCTCTCATCAGCATTATGGATCATACGAGATTCTTCACTCGTGTATTTCTTTGAAGGAATTTTGAAGGCTTCATAGCGCTTATATTCTTCAGTCTCCCTCAGCGCACGCCACTCGGCGCGTGTTTCCTCAGAGATCAAGCTATCAACATCAATATCCACGCCTGAAATTTCGCGCGCGGATAAACTTTCTGAAGCGCAGCCAAGCAACCCAACAGTCATAAGCACAGCTGCAACGAAACGCGTTACCATAGACCCTACTCCTGCGGCGTGTCGCTCACCTGGAAATTGTAGATCGACTCATCGAACTTGTTGTAGTCGTGATAGCGCAGGTTCTGATAGAGATCGCGGCGGTGCTGCATCATGTCGAGGATGCCGTTCTGGTCGCCATCTTTTAAAATACGATCAAGCCCAACATCACAGGCGCCCATAGCGAGGCGCAGTGTCGTCACCGGATAAATCACCACGTTGAAACCGAGCGCTTCCAGCTCTTTGTAATTGAGCAGCCGCGATTTGCCGAATTCCGTCATGTTCGCGAGGATCGGCACATCAAGCGCTTTCCTGACCGCTTCAAATTCTTTTTCTGACTTCATCGCTTCCGGGAAGATCATGTCGGCGCCTGCATCAACATAGGCTTTCATCCGGTCAATCGACGCGTCGAGCCCTTCAATCGCACGCGCATCAGACCGGGCAATCAAAACGAAGTTTGGATCGCGTTTTGCCTCCGCTGCTGCTTTCACCCGTTGGACCATGATGTCGGTGGGTACAATTTCTTTGCCGTCGAGATGGCCGCAGCGTTTCGGCATCACCTGATCTTCAATATGACAACCGGAAAGTCCCGCCTCTTCCATCGACCGGACTGTGCGCGCCGCCGCCATGGGTTCGCCAAAGCCTGTATCAATATCGATGAACGCTGGCAGGTCTGTCACGCGCGCGATCTGTTGGCCGCGATCAACAAACTCCGTCATCGTCGCCAAACCAATATCAGGCAGACACAAATCAGCGGCCATCACCGCGCCGGAAATATAAACCCCGTCAAAGCCGTCCTTTTGCTCAATCATCTGAGCACAGAGCGGGTTAAAGGCGCCGGGGAAGCGTAACAGCTTGCCCGAAGCCAACCCTTTGCGAAAGTCGGCGCGTTTTTCGGCAGCAGATTTTTGGGTGAACAGCATTAGTTTCCTCGATTTTTGTTAGTTCAGCAAAAGCTGATTCGGACCGGAAAAGTTAAAGTCCGGCTCTTTGCATTAGATACTTTCTCGTACCCCACAAAGTTTGAATATGGAATTACACTGCGCAGCGTTCCACCTGGCGGGATTTCATTGGATCCGCATCCACTTGGACAATATCCAAGGTTCCGATCACGAATTGGGTAGCGAGAATCTTGAACATTCATGAACACAACCTCCGCCGCATAATGGAGGTCGCCTGTATTCACAGGCCAATTCTCGAATGGAACACACATTAATTTATGACTCTTGGAGTTAATTGTTAACTCAAAGCGTTCTAGCTGTTCATTTGCAATAGCAGAAAAAGCATAATCAATACCTTCTACCGGTTCGACCGGACGACTCTCAGTCGTGCATCCAATTATTACTACAAGAAGAAATAAGGCTGAACTTTGCCATAACTTATTAAAGGCCAATTTATCTAGTAAAGACATTCCTCAACTTCCAATCATTCGTCATTTATTTCTAATTCGCAAATCATCAGACTATGAAGAACCGGCCTGCATTCCGTTGGACGTGGCCCGTTGACTGGAATTTCTACTCCCCACATCCTATTGCTTCTCTTTGCGCAAATATCTCTACCTGTATCTGTAAGCCATACGGTTTTTGTTTGGTCTAGTTCAGCGTACCAATTAGCATCTCTATCTGCTTTACCCTCGCACACTTCTTGGGCAATGGTGATGGCATCCTTCGCATTCACTACAGGATGATAAGACGTACATGCTTGGATTGCGCACATGCAAAAGCCACCGGCGGCCCAAACGATTTTCTTATTCTTATGCCACTCATTCAGGCGCATCGTCCTTATCCATCAAACACATTTCAGTGGCGAGCATGGTTGCTACATGGGTCTCTTTGCCGTCAGCACAACCATAGACATCAACCTTGACGACAACCAGCGTGCGCCCCGGCTTTATCACTTCTGCGCGCGCGACAAGTTCGTCCCCGCGCGCTGGCGCCAGTAAATTGACCTTAAACTCGGTTGTCAGCACGGTCGAATTTTCCGGCATCACCGTGTAAGCGGCATAGCCCGCCGCATTGTCCGCCAATGTCGCCGTCACGCCTGCATGAAAAAACCCATGCTGCTGCGTCATTGTTTCATCGAATGCGACGGCCAACTCACAGGTCCCGGCGCCGATAGAACGAAACTCAACGCAGAGCTTCTTCATGAACCCTTGCCGCGCAAAACTATCGCGCACGCGTTGCTCTGCTTCTGGCGAAAGGGTTGGCATCACGTCTACTTAGCTTCCCATGCAAAAGAAGTTCAGCTTGTTCCCATCCAGATCTCGAACATAACCGCAACTCATAGCGCCATCCATGCGCGGTCCCGCCTCACCTTCACAAGTGGCGCCAAGGGAGATCGCCTTGTCATAAAGGGATTTCACCTGCGCCGGGTCTTTCGCCGCAATCGCCACCATAGCGCCATTGCCGGGCGACGCCTCGTTGCCATCATAAGGTTTGGCAATAGCGAACATCGGCTTTTGCGGGTCCACGCCGTAACTGACAAAAGAGCCGGTTGGCATTTCGAACATGGGCGTAGCGCCTAATTCGGCAAACAGTGCATCGTAAAACTTACGCGCGCGCGCCATATCGTTGGTGCCAATTGTTGAATAGGCTAGCATGTTCGTTCTCCTTTATCGGCTAATACCGAGTGAATTAAAAAATTCCCTTTGCGGAATTCTCAACCAGATATCCTGCTGGCGCGACCGGACTCAGTGAAAAAACTCACGTAGAGATCATAGTGCGCCAGCGTTTTAGAGATTCTTTAGTAGACAACACAATTTCATTCATCGTCCGCAGTTTCCTCCAAGCATGAAACGGTCGCGATTTTTCCGATGACAATCTTATCCATGTCACATTGAGGCATGTTGTAATGCATTCCTACCAACATAGGCAGCCCCCAACCAAACATGCCTGCGAGAAAGCCTCCGGTCCACGCGGCCAAAAATGACAACGTCAGTTGCCACAATCTAGAGGGGTTCCTTAAATTAACGAAAAACCTTAACCCGGCCCACGCTGCTCTAAACCAGAAAAACAAAAACAATGGAACGGTCACGACGATAGCCGTTATCCGGAATGCAGTGTATGCCCAGGTATCCGATACCTGTAACAACCAGCTTACCAACCATGGATAGGAAGTTTCCAATTCGACCTGTTCCTAAAAAATCCCCTTTGCTGAATTCTCAACCAGATATCCTGCTGGCGCGACCGGGTTCAGCGACAGGACCTGTTCTGCCGACAGGTTCGGCAATTGCTGCACCAGATCTAGGAAGCGTTCGCTCTCTGACGCATCGAGAATATCGTCAGTCAGCGTTTTAAACTTCTTGATATATTCAGGCCGGGTGAACGGACGCGCGCCAAACGGGTGCGCATTGGCGATGCCAAGCTCATCTTCAATGACAGACCCATCTTCCATGGTGATAACCACTTTGGCGCCGAAGGCTTTTTCATTCGGATCTTGGGAGTGATACCGCCGCGTCCATTCCGGGTCTTCTGTAGTTGAAATCTTGTGCCACAGACGCACGGTGTCTTCGCGCTTGGCCCGCTCCGGCGCATAAGATTTTACGTGGTGCCATTCACCATCCTGCAGCGCCACCGCGAAGATATACATAATCGAATGGTCAAGGGTTTCACGGCTTGAATTCGGGTCCATCTTCTGTGGATCGCCCGCGCCTGTGCCGATCACATAATGCGTATGGTGTGACGTGTGCAGAACGATTGACTTCACCTTATCGAAATCATCGATTTCTTTCCCCATACGGAAGGCCAGGTCGATCAAGGCTTGTGATTGATATTCAGCGGAATGCTCTTTTGTGTACGTCTCCAAGATCGCGCGTTTCGCCTCGCCCTTGCCCGGCAGTGGCACATGATAAGTCGGGCCATACGGGCTCTCGCCTTTGTCCCGCGCCGTGCGGCCATTCAGAATAAACGAGATCACAGAATCTTCGCCTTCATAAATCGGTGATGGCGCGCCCTCACCACGCATGCAACGGTCAACCGCTTCAATGGCGAGCTTACCTGCATAGGCTGGAGCAAAAGCTTTCCATGATGAGATTTCTCCCTTGCGCGACTGGCGTGTTGTTACCGTTGTGTGCAGACCTTGTTGCACCGCCTGATAGATAACTTCCGTATCAAGACCAAGCAGCGTGCCA
>BQJH01000185.1 GCA_021604605.1 Hyphococcus sp. | reverse complement strand
GCAATCATCTTTATTGCCATACTGGTCGATCGGCGTGGCCTGTCTCTACGTAATGTCGCCATCGCCGCGACGTTGATTTTATTGACCACACCGGAAGCGCTTTTCCACGCTGGTTTCCAGATGTCATTTGCAGCGGTGACGGCGCTTATTGCCGGGTATGAGTGGATGACCTCAAGAGAGAGAGGATGGCAAGGCCAGAGCGTTGTCGTGAAACTGCGTCGTTATGTTGTTGGCCTTGCAATAACAGACTTGATCGCCGCTATCGCGACGGCGCCGTTTGCACTTTATCATTTTAACCGTGTCGCAATTTATTCCTTGCCGGCTAACATGCTGGCCATGCCGCTTATGGCGTTCTGGATTATTCCCGCAGCGATAGTTGCGTTGCTTCTTACTCCATTTGGCCTTGATGGGTGGGCATGGCGATTATCGGCCGAGGGGATGGATGTAATCTTGGCGATCGCTGGAGATGTTTCCAGCTGGCGCGGCGCTGTATCGCTGACACCACAATGGCCGCTGTTAGCCTTGCTGCTTTTGACGCTGGGAGGGTTATGGCTATGTCTGGCGCGCTCGCCATTACGTTTTGTCGGGCTCGCCGCTATCCCAATGGCCTGGGGGGTGATTGGATTGAATGCCCCACCGCAAATCTTTGTCGCTGAGACGGGCTTGAATGCGGGCGTTATTGCACCGGGTATTTCTGAAGCTGAGGCAGGTAAGGGGGAACGCTTATATGTGTTCAGCCCAAGACGGGACCGTTTTGCCGCCTCGATCTGGCGCGAAGCCGCAGGGTTTGATGCAAGTCTATCGCGCGCCGCGCCGCTGGCGGATATTGCTGAATGTGATCAATCGGGTTGTATTTTGAAGACTGGCGAAAAGCAGACTGTCTCGTTTCTTTCCAACCATGATGCGCTTCGGGAAGACTGCGCGCGCGCTGATCTTGTGATTGCGTTTTTCCCGGCAAGCAACGCAGAATGGCGCGACTGCAATGCGATGCTCATTGACAGAAGATCAGTATGGCGGCGCGGCGCTCATGCAATCTGGGTCGCGAAGGACGGCGTTCCTAAAATCAAAACCGTCAATGAGAGCCGCGGTGAAAGACCATGGACCGGCGGCGACTAGAAATTTCTCGCCAACTATTTGTAGTTTCTAATTGTAGCTGCGCATCAGGCCGACAAGCTTGCCCTGAACGGCGACGCGATCGGGCCCGTAAATCCGCGTCTCAAATAACGGGTTGGCCGCCTCAAGAGCGATGGACCCGCCTTTTTTGCGCAGCCGTTTGAGAGTTGCTTCCTGATCATCGACCAGCGCGACTACGATATCGCCGCTTCCGGCGTCATCGCAGCGTTTTATCACCGCATAATCGCCATCAAGGATGCCAGCGTTGATCATCGATTCCCCGTCTACTTCGAGCACATAATGTTCACCTGACGTCATCAACATTTCAGGCGCTGCGATCCGGTCGACTTCGTGCTGGATCGCCTCAATCGGCGTACCGGCGGCGATCCGGCCGAGGACAGGCAGTTCATTGGCGCCAGCGGCGATCTCCGTCATCGAGTGGCTAGCCCCTGAGTTTCTGTTGGGCGCGCGCTGGCGAAATCCGCCATCAACCACAGAAGGAGAAAATCCCCGCCCAGTTTCACGGGCGCCAGCCTCGCGAGTAACATTTGGCGACGAGGTTTGCGCCGCCATATCATCAGGCAGTCGCACAACCTCCAGCGCTCGTGCGCGATTAGGCAACCGGCGGATAAATCCGCGCTCTTCCAACGCCGTGATGAGACGGTGGATGCCGGATTTGGAGCGCAAATCCAGCGCGTCTTTCATTTCGTCAAAAGAAGGGGAAACCCCAGTCTCCTGTATGCGTTCATTGATAAAGAGCAAAAGCTGGTGCTGTTTTTTGGTCAGCATATTGTGGTCCCCGATCGGGTTAGTGCGTCAAGCATTGTTTCTTACTGTTTTTGCTCTCCTGCAGACGTTATCGCTACCGCCTTGCCAACCCGTCTTGCCAGAGGGTTCACCAGAGGGTTCACTCGCATCAGGCCAATCTGTGCAACAGGTCAACGTAATCAGCCATTAACCAACGCAACGGTTAGCCCAAAAGGTTTTTTGCGACGTCGAAACGACAAAAGAACAAAACAACAACGATGTTCTATTGTTGTTCTTTTGGGTCGTCAACTGCTGGTTGAAGTGATTTTCAAAGACTTGCTGGCGGATGTTGATGAACAACGCAAGGCGCGAAACGATCAGCCAATGCCAGTAGGACTTAACAAGGTTTGCGTGGCGCTTTGAATATCGTCCTGGCGCATCAGGCTTTCGCCGACGAGAAAGGCGGATGCGCCATAGCCTTTCAGCGTCACTAGATCATCATGCGAGTTGATGCCGCTCTCACTCACGACAAGGGCGGAACGAGGCGCCAGCGGCGCTAGCTTAGCTGATGCCTGAAGAGAGGTCTTAAAAGTATTTAGGTTTCTGTTATTTATGCCAATTAATGAAGCGTTAAGGTTAATAGCGCGTTCCATCTCCTCTTCGTCATGGGTTTCAACCAAAACATCGAGAGCTGACGACTTCGCGGCGCTCATTAATTCCGACGCCTGCGTGTCATCAAGGCAAGCCATGATGAGAAGGACACAGTCGGCGCCCCAGGCGCGTGCTTCTATCACCTGGTAAGGATCGACCATGAAGTCTTTACGCAGGATCGGCAGGCGGCAAGCTTCCCTGGCTTGTTTCAGATAGTCGGGTGAGCCTTGAAAGCTCGGCCCGTCTGTCAGCACGGATAAACATGCCGCGCCGCCCGCTTCATAGGCTTTAGCATGGGCGGCGGGATCAAAATCTTTGCGAATGAGTCCTTTGGAGGGGCTGGCCTTTTTGATCTCGGCAATGAGCGCAAAGCCTGTGGCCGCTTTCTTCTCCAGCGCCTTTCGAAAGCTGCGAGGTTTGATTTCTCTGGCCAGAGCCTCAAGTGCGTTTAAGGGCGTATTGGCCTTTGCGATACGAACCTCAGTTTTCTTATAGGTGATGATATCGTCGAGAATGGTCATGGCGCGCCTTCATTTGAGATCACAACCAGTTTGGAAAGAGCTGCTTTTGCTGCGCCGGTATCTATCGCCTGCGCCGCCGCTTTAACTCCCTGTGCGAGATCATCAGCCTTGTCTGATACGACAAGCGCTGCGGCGGCGTTGAGCAAAGCAATATCCCGGTAGGCGCTCTTTTCTCCGTCCAGCAGGGCGCGCAGGCTTTGTGCGTTTTCTTGCGGGTCGCCGCCTTTAAGATCGTCTGCATTGGCGCGCGGCAATCCCGCTTCTTCAGGCGTCACTTCAAATTCGGTCACCACGCCAGCTTTAAGTGACGCGACATAAGTCGGGCCGGTTGTCGTCAGTTCATCGAGCCCGTCAGCGCCATGGACAACCCAGGCGGCTTCAACGCCGAGGCGAGGCATAACCTCTGCAATTGGACGGAGAAGATCAGGTGAGAAAACCCCCATCAATTGGCGTTTGGCGCTGGCTGGATTGGAGAGGGGCCCAAGGACGTTAAACAATGTGCGAACGCCAAGGCCTTTTCGTGCGGCGGCGGCATTGCCCGTGGCTTTATGATGGATGGCGGCAAACATAAAACCCAATCCCGCTTCATCAATGCAGCGCGTGATCTGTCGTGGTTCAATGTCCAGCTTTACCCCAAGGGCTTCCAATACTTCTGAGGACCCGGATTTGGAGGAGGCGGCCTTGTTGCCGTGCTTGGCGACCGGAACACCGCAACCGGCAACAATCAACGCAGCGGCAGTAGAAATATTATACGTGCCTGCGCCATCGCCCCCTGTGCCGCATGTATCGATGGCGTTTGCTGGCGCTTCAACCTTCAGCGCTTCGTCACGCATAGCGGAAGCGGCGGCGGCAATTTCTTCAACGGTTTCTCCGCGAGAGCGTAATGCAGTCAGAAAGCCTGCGATCTCGATATCGCTTGCTTTTCCCTGAAGGATCGAAGCCATTGCTGCGCGCATCTCGTCAGCGCTAAGAGGCGAGCCGGAAACGGCCTTTGCAAGATGAGGCGTAAATTCACTCATGTTCGCACGCTCGTCAAAAAATTCCGTAACAGCGCGGCGCCTTGTTCAGAGGCGATGCTCTCAGGGTGAAACTGGACGCCCATCATCGGCAATGTCGTATGGCTGATGGCCATCACCTCATCATCGTCTTCGGCTTTTGCAGTTTCGATCAAGGCGCCAGTGAGGCTTTTGCGCTCGACAATGAGAGAATGATAGCGCGTGGCCATGAAGGGGGATGGTAGAGAACTGAACATACCGGCGCCGTCATGAACAATATTGCAGGTTTTTCCGTGCATCAGTTTTTCAGCCCGCTCGACCCGGGCGCCAAAACACTGGGCGATGGCCTGCATGCCGAGGCAGACGCCAAAGACCGGCATTTTTGCCTCAGCGGCGCCCGCGATCAATTCAAGGCAAACGCCCGCATGATCCGGTGTTTTTGGCCCCGGAGAGATTACAATCGCCTCTGCGCCTGATGATAGGGCTTCACTGGCGGAAATGGCGTCATTTCGTTTGACGATGACCGTTTCGCCCAGTCCCCCGATCAGGTGAACAAGGTTATGGGTAAAGCTGTCATAATTATCGATCAGTAAAATCATCGGGTCACAAAAGAATCAGCGATACTAGAAGCTTGGCAGGTTTAACGGCGCCAGCGCCTTGCGCAAGCGGGTGAGGGGCGTTTGGCCTATGCAGAAAGATACAAAATAGCGTGATGCGACGTCTAAAAGCGATAAACAAGATGGACCGAGCGGGAAATGCCGGAATCATTGCGTCCTTCGCGATTGCTTTTTTCGGGGTCGCGATTGGGGCGTTTGCGGCCTATGTCAGCGAATATGGCTCTGTCGTTCAGGCGTCAAAGGGATCTGGCGCGCAAGTTGTGTTGCGTGATGATCCTTTAAACGACGCATTTTATCGCCAGCGCCAGCAAATCGTTCAGCGGGTGCTGGCGAGCACGCCGACGGAACGGTTCGCGCCGCCGCTGGAAAATGAACGACTTGTCGCGCCGAGTGGTGAGGTGGAAAGATCAGACCGCCCCAAGATAATTATCGTCTTTGATGATATGGGCCTTGATCGCGAGTTGTTTGATCAGGTGCTGGGATTGCCGGGGCCTGTTACCTTTTCATTTTTGCCTTATGCGCATAACGCCGCTGAACTGGCGCAAATTGCTCGGGCGCAAGGTGCGGAAATCATGTTGCACCTGCCGATGGAGCCGAGAGGCAATGAAGACCCCGGTCCATTCGCACTGATGTCTAATATGTCGGGTGCGGACTTTCTTGAGGCTCTGGAGTGGAACCTGTCTCGCCTGGAAGGCTATGTTGGCGTCAACAATCACATGGGCTCTAAACTTACCGCTGATGATGCAGCAATGAGAACTGTGCTCGCGTATTTACGCCGCGAAGGATTATTCTTTCTGGACTCCGTGACAACAGGCAGCAGCGTGGTGCGCAGCGCCGGGGCGCGGGTCGGTGCTGATGTCATCGTGCGTGATGTTTTTCTCGACGCAACGCCGGGGGACAAGACAGAGATCCGCCGCCAACTGGCGCTGGTTGAAGAGATAGCTCGCGAGACAGGTTATGCGCTGGCGATCTGTCACCCGCGTCCTGAAACGCTGGAAGTGCTCGGCCCATGGCTTGCCTCAGCCCCGCAGCGCGGGTTTGAACTGGCGCCAGCTTCAACGGCGCTTGCCATTCAAAAGAACCGCAAGCTGCAACACATTATGGCGCTGGC
>BQJH01000184.1 GCA_021604605.1 Hyphococcus sp. | reverse complement strand
TGAAATTTATGATTCAGCCAAGGCTCTCCTCAATAATCCCTAAACGCATCGGTAATGGCGGTAGCGCCACCGCACAGATTGCGGGTCCGATGTTTCATCTTCAAATACGGCAGTCATTCCGTATGCACTGCAATGAGATTGTGCCTCTGCGAGCAAATCGGCCGGATCATAATCATACGGATCGTATTCTATTGTGACGGTCTGGTTGCCGTTATAGTCCGGCGGCGCCGAAACACATGCTGTGAGCAAGCCAGCGACTATCGCCGCCAATCCGATTTTACCAAAACCCATCATCGACAATCCTTTGCTCGGCCCTATCGGCCGCGCTTACCCCAAACCGCACCCTAGCAAGAATGAGGGCAATAAAAAAGGGCGCAGTCGCCTGCGCCCTTCACAATCACAGAGGGAATGGATTGGTGCAATTCTCGTTAGAGCTTGACCGAATACCTCAAAACACTTTGCAGGAGGTATTTTCGATCAGGCTCTTAGGCGGCGTTAGCGCCTTTTAGAATCTTCACATTTGATGTGTCGTTATTATTGATCGCAATTTTCCGCGGCTTCATGGCCTCAGGAATTTCACGTTTCAATTCAACATTGAGCAATCCGTTCACCAATGAAGCACCGGCGACCTGTACATGCTCAGCAAGCTGGAAGCGTCGCTCAAAGGAGCGTCCGGCAATTCCCTGATGCAGGAACTCGCGATTTTCATCGCCTTCCTGACGCGAGCCCGTAACGGTCAGCGTGTTTTCCTTGATCTCAATATCAAGATCTTCCTGCCCGAAGCCGGCAACGGCAAGAGTGATGCGGTAATCATTTTCGTCTAACCGCTCAATGTTGTAAGGCGGGTATCCGGTCGATTCAGCTTTTCCAGCGGCGTCGAGCAAGTCGAAAACCCGGTCAAAGCCAACGGTAGAACGGTAAAGGGGGGCTAAGTCAAAAGTACGCATAAATAGTTCCTCCAAAAGTTAGCGAGGTGTTAACGCACTGTTCCGCCATTAAGGCCGGAGAGCACGAGCAGAGCCAAATGGCCTCCGCTGTCTCATGAATTAGGCGTCGATTTTCCGGTTTCAAGACCTAGAATCTGATTTTTCACCCCATGGACCTCCCTGAAAACCATGGTTATCACTGTCGCTGACGGGAGCCGTACATGAAAAATAATATCTATATTCTGGCCTTTCTGGCCGCCTTTACCCTCAACGCCTGTTCTGGCGGGGAAAAGGATACCGACGACCCAGCCGCACAAAATGTCCATATGGAAACGCTGGATGACGCCGCACTTTTTGACGCTGTTATCTCCGGTAAGCATAGAAGTGATGAAGAGCGTGCGCGTGATGAATATCGCCACCCAAAAGAAACGCTCGAGTTTTTTGGCCTTGAACCCTCTATGGTCGTGGTGGAAGCCTGGCCGGGCGGCGGCTGGTATTCCCAAATTCTTGCCCCTTACCTCAAGCATGGCGGCGGCAAACTTTACGCGGCCGGGTTCTCTCCTGTCGGCGCCAATGAGCGCGTGTTAAAATCTTTGGACACATACGAGAAGCTCTACATCAACAAGCCTGATCTTTACGGCGATGTCGAAATGACTGTGCTTGGCGATGGCGCCATTGCCCCTGCAGGGACCGCCGACCTCATCGTTACGTTCCGCAACATTCATAACTGGCAGGAGCGTGGATCGATAGATGAGTTCTTTGCTGATTTTTATCGCGCCTTAAAACCCGGCGGCGTTTTAGGCATTGTCGAACACAGAGCCGATGGCGCCGAGTTACCCGAAGATGGATCAACCGGTTATGTCTACTCTAGAGACGTCATCGCCATGGCTGAAAAAGCAGGCTTTGATTTCGACAGCGCATCTGAAATCAACGCCAATCCCAAAGATACGAAAGATCACCCGTTTGGGGTTTGGACGCTGCCGCCCGGATTGCGCCAATCAGAAATTCGCGGTGTTGAAAACCCTGATTTTGACACGTCAAAATACATCGCCATCGGTGAAAGCGATCGGATGACCTTGAAATTTCGTAAACCTATCGCAGCAGACGGCGCTCTCCTGGAGTGATGTCTGTTGCGTCAATCATCGCGCCCCGTGGGCAGCTGCACATTGAGATGGCCAACAGGGTCAGTTTGCTTACGATAGCCTAAACGAAACCAAGCCCGCACGCAGGATAAAATATGGCAGAGTTCATAAAAATCGCGTCGAACCCAGTTCCCGATGGCGGCGAGGTTTTTAACTTTGCCGCGAGGGACGGCGCGATATTGCGCGGCGCTTATTTTCCTGCGCCAGACGCACGCGGCGCCATTGTCGTCGTCACCGGCTGGTCAGAATTTATTGAAAAATATTTTGAGGTTGTAACCCGATTACAGGAACGCGGTCTCAACGTCGCCATGATGGACTGGCGCGGGCAAGGACTTTCCGACCGGGATAGCGGACCGGCGAGTAAATGGACCGGGTATTTCTCAACCATTGTCGATGACTTACGTCTCTTCACTGAGCAACATGTGACGCCGCGGTTTGACGGACCGAAATTTTTAATGACTCATTCCATGGGCGGCTTACCGGCGTTGATGCTTCTTGGGGAAGGTTACGATGAATTTGAGCGCGCTATTTTATGTGCGCCCATGACAAGGCTTTTTGCTCAACCGGCAAACTCGGTTGTAAATTTATTGGCCAATATTGCCGGCGCTGCGGGTTTTGCCACGACGCCCGTAACGCGCGGGGAAGATGATTCCATGGCGTTTGAAGGCAATATGTTTACGACCGACCCAAAGCGCCATGAACGATTTCGGCAACTGCAACTTGCTGAACCCAAAGCCGCCCTTAACGCCCCGACTTATGGGTGGATGCGCGCAGCCGGTGTCGCAACGGGCATGATCCGTAAGCCCGGCTATTTTGATCGGCTTAAAACACCGATCCGCATCATATCTGCTGGCGACGAAAAACGCATCGACGGCAATGACCATCAGACGATTGCCGATCAGCATGCGTTGATTGAACGGGTTGTTATCCCCGGCGCATTGCACGAAATCATGATGGAGCGCGATGAAATTCAAACGCTTTACTGGCAAGCCTTTGACGACTTCATAGCGCCGGATACCGCGAACAGTTCATCAAGACCCGGATAGTATTTTCAACGCCGCCTGAAGTAACTCCGGCGTTGCAGCAGCAACTGTCTCGCCACGCTCGTCAGACCCGACGGCTTCTCCAGACCAGTTAGTCATGACACCGCCAGCGCCAGTGACAACGGGGCTCAACGCGGCATAATCATGATGCTGGAGCCCGGCCTCGATCACCAGATCAATCTCGCCAATGGCAAGCAGCCCATAAGCATAGGCGTCCATGCTGAAACGCGCGACGCGTGAGGCTTTTGAGACTTCAGCAAAAGCTTCCGCTTCCTTGTCATTGAAATATGCAATGGGCCGTGGGTCGGTTGTTGAGATGCGCGCTTTTTCCAATTCCGTGACACCGCTGGTTGAGCATGCAGATGTTTCCCCCGCACGCATATAAGTCGTTCGACCGCCCGCCGAGAGCCAGCGCTCATCTACATAGGGCTGGTCTATTAACCCCAGCATCGGTGTTTTTTGATGTTCAAGCGCGATCAATGTTGTCCAGCTTGGCACACCGCAGACAAAAGCCCGCGTACCGTCAACCGGATCTAAAACCCAGCATATTTCCGCATCGGGATTAGTGACGCCAAACTCCTCGCCAACAACACCGTGGGTCGGATAGACCTTGGCAATCATGTCCCGCTGGACGCGTTCGGCCTCCCTGTCAGCATCTGTCACTGGGTCAAACCATGGCCCAGCTTTGTTAAAAATCGCGGCGCCCTTACGGAAACGGCTCAACGTTTGCCCGCGCGCTGCGTCAGCCAGCCGCAAAGCAAAGGCCGAGAATTCATCCGAAGATTGATCTGAAAAAGTCATGCCGCGACAATCATGAAGATTGCCGCGGCACAGTGCAAGTAGGGTCGGGAGTGTGGTGTAAAGTTTAGTGGTTATTCGCTCGACATCGCCTTCGCCAAATCAAGCAGCTTACGGCGTGGTTCTTTGTTGAGTTGATAATAATATCGCACGAGGTCGATTGTTTCTTTTTCGTCAAGCAGATCTGCAGCAGGCGCTTCTGCAAAAGAATATTCGCCGTGCATTTCATATTCGCTGACCGGCTCATGACCGTTCATCCCATCAAAGAAATATGAGACGGACACATCAAGCGCTTTGGCAAGAGACCACAAACGCGACGCAGAAATCCGGTTGGCGCCGCTTTCATATTTCTGAATTTGCTGGAAACGAATATCGACTGCGTTAGCCAATGTTTCCTGCGTTAATCCTAGCAATCGCCGGCGCGCTCTTAATCTGCGCCCAACATGGGTATCTACTGGATGCGGCATTTTGCGTGTCTCCCAATTATGATTGTTGGGCTGGGTCAGTAGCGCCAACGTCAGGGGGGATTACGCAAAGGCCATGCCGGTCTGGCGAAGGGGAAGGACGCCATTCCCTCTATGCGGGATAAAATGGTCGGAAAAGAGAGAGGACATGCCCCGGCTCAGCTTAGGCGTGCATTCTCTCTTTTAGAAAAAATCAGACGGTTCGGCTGACAAGAACCAGCTTTGTCTAAAAATGAAACAGACGAAAGTCCGGCGCCAGTTCTCAATAGATCTCAATCAATCATTTTGGCTGATCGCAGCCAGAACTCTTCATCGAAACCTGGAATTTCCAGATTGGCGATAAACTGGCGAGACGCCGCCTCCCAGGAGAAATTTTCTGCCCAGCGGCGGCACTCTTCCGGATTGCGCTTTTCATAGGCGTCGAGACACGCTTTGCGCAAATCTTCATTCATGGCGCCGCAACCTTCTGGCGCGCCGTCTAAAATCTCCAATGGCCCACGCACAGGGTATGACGCCACTGGAACGCCGCAAGCCAGCGCCTCAACATTAACAAGACCAAACGTATCCGTGCGCGATGGGAAAACAAAAACATCCGCCGCCTGATAGTGCTGGGTTAACTCTTCACCATATTTCGGTCCGGTAAAAATCGCGTCCGGGTATTTTTCTTCCAGTTCCGCCCGTTGCGGGCCATCACCGACAATGACTTTGGTCCCCGGCAGATCAAGCTCGATAAAATCCTCAATACTTTTCTCAACCGCGAGCCGGCCCACATAGAGATAAACCGGACGCGGATACTGATCGAATAAAGAACGATCTCCCGGCGTGAACTGTTTCAAATCCACACCCCGGGTCCAAAGCTTCATATTGGTAAAGCCGCGCTCATCAAGCTCTTCCATCAAGCCCGGTGTCGCCACCATCATGGTTTCACCGTCTTTGTGGAAGTCTTTCAAAATTGCGTAGCCCCATTTTGTCGGCACTTTCCAACGCTCATTGGCGTACTCGGCAAAGCGGGTATGAAAACTTGTCGTGTATGGATAACCGCGCCGTTTACAAAAGCGTCGCGCTGCCCGCCCGATCGGGCCTTCTGTCGCGATGTGAATCGCATCCGGCTGAAATTCATTAATCATCTTTGCGACTTTGCGGTTAGGCATCAGCGAAAGCCGGATTTCAGGATAAGAAGGAAGCGGAACAGATTTGAAATCGTTCGGCGTGATGTAGAGCACCTCGTTTTCGAGGCCGGTCAAAATATTACCTAACGTGTCCAGCGTTCTGACAACACCGTTGAGCTGTGGTTTCCAAGCGTCTGTCGCGATCACCACTTTCAAGCCGCCATCAACTGTCGGCATATCAAAGCGCGGCTTGGCCCGGGTTAAACGTCCGACCCCCGACCCCAAACGACGCAAGGCGCCCTTTTTCTTTTTTG
>BQJH01000183.1 GCA_021604605.1 Hyphococcus sp. | reverse complement strand
CCGCGGGCATTGCAAAGGATAAATTGATCGTTGATCCGGGTATTGGATTTGGCAAAACGCTGGAGCACAATTTACAGCTGATGCGGCGCCTCGATGATTTTCAACGGCTCGGATGTCCAATCCTGTTGGGGGCGTCGCGTAAACGATTTATCGGCGCCCTTGACCGAGATAGCGAGGTCGATCAGCGCCTTGGCGGTTCGCTAGGAGCGGTGCTGGCGGGGTTTGCCCGAGGGGCGACGATTTTTCGGGTGCATGATGTCGCCGAGACCCGCCAGGCTTTGAAAACCGCGGCGGCCATTAACGGTTCATAAAGGTGACGGACTTTGCGTTAAGGCGTTTTGCATTGTATTAGGCTACTCGTTTATTGATTTCTATGAGGAGAGCACCGCCATGCGGGGTGACGATCAGATGACTGGCAAACGTGAGATGTTTGGGACTGACGGTGTGCGCGGCCTCGCCAATACAGGCGCTATGGCGCCGGATGCAATCTTGCGCCTTGGGATGGCAGTTGGCCGGGTGTTTAAAAATGGCGACCATCGTCACCGCGTTGTCATTGGAAAAGATACACGCCTTTCCGGTTATATGATAGAACCCGCCCTAACCGCAGGGTTTGCGGCGTCGGGCATGGATGTATTTCTTCTTGGTCCGTTGCCGACACCTGCAATGGCCATGTTGACGCGGTCAATGCGTGCGGATCTTGGCGTGATGATTTCCGCCTCCCACAATCCCTACCACGATAATGGCCTCAAATTTTTTGGGCCCAATGGTTTTAAGCTCTCAGATGAAACTGAACTGGAAATTGAACACCTGATGAAGGACGGACCGACGGTCGGCCTCGCGAGCCCTTCAGAACTTGGACGGGTTAAACGGATTGATGATGCGGGCGCCAGGTATATTGAGTTTGCGAAAGCTGCATTCCCACGAAGATCGTCAATTCAGAATTTACGGGTTGTCATCGATTGCGCCAACGGTGCGGGATACAAAGTTGCTCCGACTGTGTTGTGGGAGCTTGGCGCCGACGTAAAACAAATCGGTGTCGATCCGAATGGGTTTAATATCAATCGAGAGGTTGGTTCTACAGCGACTAAAAATTTACGTGATGCGGTGCGGGAATACCGTGCCGATATCGGCGTCGCGCTTGATGGAGATGCTGACCGCGTCCTGATTTGTGATGAGAAGGGGCGCATCGTCGATGGCGACCAGATTATGGCCTTGATCGCGACCTTCTGGAAAAAGCGTGGCAATCTACAAGGCGGCGGCATTGTCTCAACAGTCATGGCAAACCTTGGGCTTGAAAAATACTTACAAAGCCAAGGGCTGGATCTTCATAGAACCCAGGTTGGCGATCGCTATGTGGTTGAGGCCATGCGCGAGAAAGGCATCAATATTGGCGGTGAACCTTCTGGCCATGTCATTTTAAGTGATTATGCCACAACTGGCGACGGCCTGATTACCGCTTTGCAAGTGCTTGCTGTTGTCGCGGATGAGAAAAAACCGGTTAGTGAAGTTTGCCACCTCTATGATCCGTTCCCGAATATTTTGAAGAATGTCCGTTATCACGGTGGCAACCCTTTGGTGGATGACATCGTGAAGAAGGCTATCCAGGTGGGTGAGACAAGACTTGGAAAAACCGGAAGACTGGTGATTCGAAAATCCGGTACGGAGCCGCTCATTCGTGTGATGGGCGAGGGAGAAGATGCTGGGCTGGTTACCGAGATTGTTGATGATATTTGTGCGGCTGTAAAAAAATCCGCCACATAAAAACGCCGGCGCAAACAAGACGCCGGCGTTCAATTGTTTTATGATGATTTTTTATGCATAGACGCGCACCCGTGCTCGTGACGAACAATTCCGGTTGGCAATCCGATACATCCGACGTTCAGATACATACCTTGCTTCTGGGCCGCGGGCTCTAACTGTACAGATAAGACGTGGACCGCGTCTGCCGCGTACAACTTCCTCGATCAGAACAATGCGCGCGCGGTGACGGGTTTGAAAGACCTGCCGATTGACAACGCCTCTGCGACCACGATGTCCACGTCGGTCATTATAGTTGTCACGGCGATAATCACCCCGACGGTCATATCCCCTCCGGTCATATCCTCTGCGATCATAACGGTCATCACCCACGCTTATTGATACGCTGACACCTGATCCGCGTGATCCTCTATAGTAGCGATCAGCGTCATAATAATCATAATAGTCCGCCGCATGACTGCGGTGGTCATGATCGAGGCTACAATAGTCCGGCCGTGGTGTAGCGGCGGCAGAGGCAGAGACGACCCCTAGTGTCATTGCGCCGATAGCGCCCACCAAAACTGATGTTAAAAGCTTGTTCATTTTAGAACTCCGTGCTTGCCCCAGCCGGATTTCCATGACGCCAGATATGATGGGAGAATGCGGCGAGAATGGCGCCGTTTCGGGTCGAAATCTCGTCACATTTGATTTTGAGGACAAATAAACGTGATCGCATCCGTGAATGAATTCCATGTATGACGTTGCGAATTCGTATATTTGCGTAAAGACGCCAAATCATTTTAGCATTCATATATGGCTTATGCGGATGGTGACCCTCAAACAAAAAAACAACAGGCAAGTTCTGTTGCTTTATCTAAATGTGGTATGGCGGCGGCGGCGAATCTGATTGGCGATCGCTGGACTCTTTTGATTATTCGCGAGGCGCTTTATGGCGTGACGCGTTTTGACGAGATGCAGGCGGAGCTGAAGGTTCCCAGAACCGTGCTCTCAGGGCGGTTAAAAAAATTATGCAACGCCGGGGTGCTTAAATTACGTCCCTATAAAGAGCCAGGCCAACGTGCTCGCAATCAATATGTACTGACAAAACGCGGTGTTGATCTTGCGCTGCCAATGATGGCGTTGATGCAATGGGGCGATGCACATTGCAGAGATGGGAGTAGCGCGGCAGAGATCACTGATCGGCAAACCGGCGCCGTCTGTCATGTCGGGCTGGTTCGTGAAGACGGGGTGGCGGTTGATACGCGCGCTGTGCAGTTTCAGGTGCTGGACAAAGCAGCCAGTTAAGCCTGGTTACTTTATATTCGACCCGCCGGACTGCGTAACGCTCATCAGGGTAGAAATCACAATCAGAAAAACGCCAAAGCCGAAAACAAGCCAGGCGGCGGCGATGTCTATGCCCATATTAAAGGCGGCGTTTGGGAAAACTCGAATTAGAAGGGCTGTGAGGCAACATAATAGACCAACCCAAATCAGGTAATGCATCGTCATTTCTCTCTCCGGTATTTTTGCCGCCCAGCTGTGAAAGCAGATATTGCTTAATCTTGGCGCTTGTTTGAAAACACTAAGGCAAATTGCGAAAGGTTTTCGGCAATGAAAGGTCGCGTCCTCATTATCGCTGGCTCTGACCCCTCGGGCGGGGCGGGCATTCAGGCGGATATAAAGACCGTCACGGCGTTAGGCGGGTATGCAGCTACCGCCATAACCGCGCTGACAGTTCAAAATACCACAGGTGTCTCAGCCGTTCATCCGGTGTCACCGGATATTATCCGCGATCAAATCGATGCCGTTATGAGCGATATCGGCGCTGATGCGATTAAGATCGGCATGATCGGTAATGTTGAAACGGCGCAAGCCATTCTCACCACGCTCGAAAATTCTGGTTGGGATTACCAGGGTGGCTGCCCTGATGCCGGTCCGGTGTTGATACTCGATCCCGTTCTTGTAGCGACGAGTGGCGACAGTCTTGCGTCAAATGGCGTAGCTGAATTCATCCGCGAGAAGCTTTTGCCAAAAACGTATCTTGTTACGCCAAACCTTCCAGAGGCCGAAGCCCTGACCGGAATGGAAATAACGAACGGAGAAGGGCAACGACTAGCAGGCGAGAAGTTGCTCGAAATGGGCGTTGAAACTGTCCTTATTAAGGGAGGGCACGATAAGCAGGAAATTATAAAGGATGTGCTTGTTACCCACGCAGGAACACAAGTGTTTCAAACCCCTCGTATCGACACAAAGTCTACCCATGGGACGGGGTGCACTCTGGCTTCCGCAATAGCGACAGGCTTGGCTCAAAGCATGCCGTTGTCTGCGTCCGCCGAGCGGGCGATTGACTATGTGCATCAAGCGATAAAATCGGCGCCGGGTTTTGGTGCTGGCCATGGGCCGCTGAATCACGCCCACCCGTTGGAAGTAGAGGGTGGTCAGTAAGTCGGACTCTCTTGTTGATGACTTTTTCTGCATTGAACTGGGGGAGCATTGAGCAGATATGCGTGATGACCTTCAATGGTCACACTGATTAGAGGAGCAAACCCATGCGATCTTATGATTTTGAAACCTATGATGTTTTTACCGACAAACGGTTTACCGGCAACCAGCTTGCTGTGGTGATGGATGCGCAGGGTCTTTCCACTGAAGACATGCAAACGATTACTCGAGAATTTAATCTGGCGGAAACGACCTTTGTTCTACCGCCAGAAAATTCCGATCATACTGCACGAGTACGGATTTTTACGATCGGTTATGAAATGCCCTTTGCGGGTCACCCTACGGTGGGCACCTCAATTGCATTAGCCAAAGCGCGCAGCCTTACTGAAAGTGTGACCCTGGAATTGAACACAGGGATTTTCCCCGTCCGTCTCGATGTGTCAGGAGAGGTTGGGTTCGCCGAATTTCAAAACCCGAACCTGCCGGAAGAAGCAGGCGGCGCGCCCAGCACTTCAATGTTAGAAAAGGCGTTATCGCTTCCAGCAGGCGTCATTGACAGCGGTGATCATCGCCCACGAAAAATTGGAGCCGGCGCCAATTATGTTTTTGCTCACGCCGGTCTGGATGATGTGCGCAAAGCCAAAGTGAACAGCACCGCATTTGAAGCGATGGCGTTGGAAGAAACCGTTGGCGTATTATTGTATGCAAAAGGCGGGGAGGCGGCAGACGCAGATTATCATGTGCGTATGTTTGCACCCGGCGCAGGTATTGTAGAAGATGCAGCAACGGGGTCGGCAGCGGCCGCATTGCCGGGCCAGATAGCACGTAGTGAGAAACTTGCTGATGGCGCCGCCGAGTGGCGGATAGAGCAAGGTTTTGAAATGGGGCGGCCCAGCCTCATTCAGGCGCGCATCACCGCAAAAGATCGACACATTACGTCTGTCAGAATTGGTGGGCGTGCGCTCCTCGTGCAGCGAGGGAAGCTATTTATTTGAGGGCATTTCGTTGGCGCTGCTATTGCCTATTCGTGCGTCTGTCCCACGCTTTGGAAAGGGAGAGCGCTGTGTAATCGCAACGCCGAACAGGATGATGGCGAGTGCGATAAAGGCGCTTGGCGCCAGGCGCTCATCGAATAAGACGGCGCCGACCATAACAGCCCACACAGGCGTGAAATAGTTTCCCAAGGACATGAAACCGGCGCCCGCGCGCTGGATCAGGATAATCAATAAAACACCGGCAAGGCCGGTCGGGCCAAACCCAAGCCCGATGACGTTCGCTATACCGCTTAGCGTCCACTCGCTTGTCTTCAAATCAAAGAGAAAGAGGGCTGGTGTCGAAATAATGGATGCGCTGAGAAGTGTACCGGCGGCAAAAACCCTTGGACGGATCGGTGGGGCCCGCCGCGTCATAACAGCATAGCTTGCGTAAAAAATTGTTGCGGCGAGCAGCCCCGCCTGCGCGAGCAAGTTCGTATCAGCTACATTGCGTAGAACGGCTGGCCCCATCAGGACAATGACCCCGGCAAGACCAAACAAAAAGCCAATAGCTTTGCGTACATTGAGTTTTTCGCCAGCAAAGAAATACGCCAACACAACCGTCCAGATCGGCATGAACGCCATGTAAA
>BQJH01000182.1 GCA_021604605.1 Hyphococcus sp. | reverse complement strand
GGCGCATTGATGCTCGGTCGCGGAGAAATCGCGCCAGTCAAACATCTCTTCAGTATCAACGGTGATAAGGAGTTTAGGTTTATTGCAAGGCTTGGTGATTTTTACAGGCGTGGTCTTTATTGTTTTTCTTTGCGAAGCTCGAGCAGAAACGCGAGAGAAAATCTGCTCCATTTTTTGAGCGGTATCGTCCCAGGAAAAATGTTCGGCGTAGGCCCTTGTTTCTACCCGTGCGGGAGGGGCGGCAAGAAGGGAATTGATCGCTTCGGCAAATGCTTTTGGCGTACGGTCTTTGACAGTAAGCCCAGCGACGGGATCGCCAATAACTTCGCCATTGCCCCATGCGTTTGTGGCGACGCAAGGCGTCCCGCACGCCATGGCTTCAAGGAGAACATTTGGCCAGCCCTCACGGGAAGAGGCGAGGACCAGCACATCAGCGGCGTTGTAAATTTCGAACAGCTTTTCATGGGGAATGGCCCCCAGAAACCGAACACGGGAGGCAATTTTCAAGTCGCGAACCTGCTTTTCCAGCGCGGCTCTTTCTTCGCCTTCACCGGCGATCAAAAACGTTGCGTTTGGTACAAGGCTTAGCGCTTCGATAGCGATGTGGTGTCCCTTGCGTTCAATCAAATGGCCAACACTGGCGATAACCGGGCCCTCAAGGTTCATATCTTTACGGAGCTTTTTGCGGTCAAAGGGACGGAAGAGGTCAAGATCAACCCCATTGCGTAGGACAGAAATTTTTGAAGGCGGAACACGGAGACGAACAAGCTCATCTTTTAACGCCTGCGCCACGGTAATGACGCTGTCGGCTTGCATGGCGGCATTAAGGATTTTGCTGCGAGGAGTTTCATATCGCGGGATGAAGTTAACGTCCGTTCCGCGCGCCGTGACGACCAAAGGCAAGTCGAATTTGCGGGCGATTTCAGCGGCGGCAACTCCATCAGGGTAGAAATAATGCGCATCGATAAGATCAGGTTCCCAACCATCGTTCGCCCATTCGCCGAGTGTGTTTTCAAGGCAGCGCGCAAGGGCTGTCGGCGCCAAGGTCATGCCGATTTTTGGCGGGATGAAATATCTTGGGTGAACAACCTGAACGCCGTGACGTTGTTCTATTTTGGGAACGCGCGCCCAACGCGCATAATGACCAAAAATGTCATTTTGAAACGGAAACCAGGGTACAGGCGCCACAACACGAATATCAGCGTCGTGCTTGTTGAGAAATGCGCGCAGCCGGTTTTCTACAAACACGCCATGGTGGGGCATGGATGCGTTTGGATAAAGCGTTGTAAAAAGCAGTATTTGCACGTCGTAAAACCTGTGCTTGCGGATTTATTTTCTATCCGACTTTTAGGCCAGACTTTATGGGTCAGGCTGAAAATACGCGCTGAAGTTGTAATTCCAAGCCAACAGCAAGCTCACGCGCCATTTATTCCATAAACAATGGTTAAAAAGGTTAATGTTCCCAGCTGAGCTGTGCTAAAGATTACATGTGGGAAAGGTTTGACGCTTGGCGGCATGATTAATGCTGTCTGGAGAGGTGACAAACTCAAAAAGGGGGGCCGAGGTGAGCATGGCCTTTGGGGGATGACCTTAGTATTCTGGATAATGTCTGCTTTTGCGGCAGCGTTACTTCTTATTGAATTTAAGAAGCAAAGTTTGATTGCGGGTGCGTCGCCAGCACAAGAAAATACACTTTTTAATGAGACGGCCGCTGCAGAGGTGGCTAGCCCACCTGTTGCAAGCGGGGCCAGTAACGATAATTTTGCTATCGTTCGCCAAACGGTCTGGGGGCTTCCGGGGTCCTGGTTGAAGCGCTTTATTGATATATCAGCAAGCATAACGCTGATTATTCTTGCATCGCCGCTTGCTCTGCTAACGGCATTGGCCATCAAGTTAGACAGTTCTGGGCCGGTTTTATATCGCCAAAAACGTGTTGGGCTTCGAGGGCAAGTTTTTGAAGTTTTCAAATTCCGGTCGATGATCATGAATGCTGAACCCGAGGGCCCGCAATATGCGCGCCTGCTCGATGACAGGGTTACGAGAGTTGGCTCGGTAATCCGTAAGTTTCGGATAGATGAAATTCCTCAGGCAATAAATGTTTTGCGCGGAGAAATGAGTTTTGTTGGGCCTCGGCCGGAACGACCAGAATTTGTTAAGGAGCTGGAAAAAGAGATCCCTAACTACCATGCGCGTCATATTGTAAAACCTGGGATCACTGGTTGGGCACAGGTCAAATATGAGTATGCGGCAACGGTAGACGGGGCCCGCGAAAAACTGCGCTACGATCTGTTTTATATCCAAAATTCGGCGCCGCTATTTGATCTTGTCATTATCCTGAAGACGGTTCGTGTCGCGCTTTTTGGGATCGGCAGCCGTTAACAAACCGCTTATTTCTTAATGGGAAGCTAACGATTGGAAGTGGTTAAAAGGCGAATCATCATCCCGCTTTCAACCCGTTTTTGGGGCTAAATGAGCGCTGGATTATGGCGCATCGGTCAACCGAGCTTTGGGTCGTCTGGGGGCAGTCCGCAACCCTATGAATTTATTGACTTTCATGAGGGGTAAAATCAGGCGCGTTAAGGATCGATCGGCCATGGCAAAGATTTTGCGGAGACATTAAGCTAAAAGCCGGATTCTTATGATAAATCGCCCAAAGTGGCGCTTTCTTAGACAGGTTAAAGGAAAACATGATGAATATCTTCGAAATTAGCCGCGCCGCAGTGCTCGCCGCCATCGCGATTGTGATTGCTGGTTGCTCAAGCCTTGGTGGTGAAAATCTCCAAGCCGCACCTGCGAGTGCTGATGATGTTGCGACGTCTGCGCCTGATTATCTGATCGGCCCGCTTGATAAGTTAGAAATTTTCGTCTGGCGCGCTGCAGAATTGTCAACGAATGTTACCGTTCGTCCTGATGGCCGAATTTCAACACCGTTGGTTGAAGACATGGTTGCCTCCGGCAAAACGCCGTCGCAACTTGCGCAGGATTTGGAAACGTCACTGAAGGAATATGTGAAGTCGCCAGAAGTGACCGTCATTGTCAGTGATTTCTCATCAACATTTGATCAGCAAGTTCGCGTGCTGGGTGAAGCGCAACAGCCGATCGCGTTGCCGTATCAAGCAGGCATGACAGTTTTAGACGTTATGGTCGCTGTTGGCGGGTTGACGGAGTTTGCGGCGGGAAATCGCGCTGTGCTTATTCGCGGCAAAGGCGCCGAGCGCAACTCTTATCGGGTTCGCCTTGATGACCTTTTACGTAAGGGCAACATTGCAGCAAATGTTCCTGTTCTGCCGGGTGACGTTATCTTGATCCCGGAAAGCGCATTTTAATCGAGTAGATTACCGGTTGGGGAAAGGTTCGATCGTGTTTCAGTTTTCAGATTTGCCCGGACCGGTTATCCGGCATCTGAACGGCCTGTGGCGGCGGCGATGGATTGTCGTCGCTGTTGCCGCTGCAGCTGCGCTTATCGGTTGGTTCGGCGTTTGGTTGCTCCCCGATAAGTATGAATCACGCGCGCATGTTTTTGTTCAAACAGAAACGATCCTTGAGCCGATCTTAAATGGCTTCACCGCTCGCCCTGATTACACACAGCGGGTTGAGGTCATGCGACTACAATTGCTTACACGGCCGAATGTAGAGGAAATCATTTTGCGCGCCGGGCTCGATGAAACAATCGAGGCGCGGGCAGGGGTTGAATACAGAGCAAAGTTGGAATCGATGGTGCGTTGGGTTTCCGAGCAGATCAAAATCGAGAGCCCGCGAAATATGTATTTTGTGATCTCTTATAAGAACAGCGATCCGGAAATTTCACGTGCTGTTGTTGATGCAGTTCTCAATCTACTGATTGAACAGGATCTCGGGGCCAGCCTTTCCGAGAGTGATGCTGCTCGCCGAAGGCTTAACCTTCAAATTGAGGAATATGAGGAAAAACTGTCTGCGAATGAGCGCGCGGTAGCCGCATTTCGTAGAGCAAATGCTCAGGAACTAAGCGCGAATCAAGGCACGGCTCGTCGCCGCGAATTGAAAGAGAGTGAATTGGTGCGCGCCAATGATGAATTGGATAGAACGAAAGCGCGCATTGTGACGCTTCAAAATCTGTTGTCGGCGACACCGCGAACAACATCCGGTGATGAGCTGGATAAGTTGAAAGTTGAGCTGTCAGATCTGCGCAGTAAATATGAAGAGAGCCATCCGGATATTCGCGGTGTTGTTGCGCGGATTGAACAACTGGAAAATGGCGGCGGCGGTGCGTTATCTTCAAATCCAGAATATACTCGCTTGAGTTCTGAGTTGAGCCTTGCGCGCGGATCTATTGCGGGAATTGAGGGGCGGATCACTAGACTGCGTGATGAGCTTCAGGAACTGGACTTTGTGTTTGGGCAGGTTCCCGCTGTGGAAGCGGACCTTCAGCAAATTGTACGTGAATATGAGCAAACGCAGAAGACATATTCAGAGTTGCTGGCGCGGCGTGACCGGCTTGAATTAACGAATAATCTGGGCGCCGCCGGGCGGGGTGTTGAGTATCAGGTTTTTGAACGCCCTGAGACTGCCCTTGTGCCGTCAGATCCCCCAAGGCTTATTCTTATTATAGGTGTTTTTGTTATGGCGGCGGGCGCGGGTGCGGGCGCGGGGTTATTGTTAACTCTGCTAGACAAAAGCTTCACCCAATCGGACGAATTACACACAGCTTTTGGTCTACCGGTTCTTGGCGCCATCAGTGAGGTAAGTTCACCTGTCGTTGTCGCTGCGCGAACAACTGACCTGAAACGATTGGGCGGCGCTATAGCAGCGGTTATTTTGCTGGGCGTCGTATACGCTTATGCAACGGTGTTTCGTTTGCCTTCAGATACTGTTGAGAGCGAGAAAGCGGCTAGCGTCGGTGTTGCCGGAGAGGTTTTATAATGGGTGTTGTCGAAAAAGCGGCTGGGTCCGTACATGACATCACCGAGACGCTTGTGCGTAGTGATGTTGCACATGCTGGTAAGGCTCAGTCCTTCGACCTTGATTATTCGCGATTTGCGGAGATAGGGCTTTATCGCCCGGATGTTCGTGACAGCCAACTGGCGTTGGAGTTACGGGCTGTCAAACGACGTCTGCTAAGACGGATCGGGTTCTTGCGTGCTTCAGGAGAACGCCAGGCATTTCGCATGCCGGGACGGCAGCGCAATTTAGTTCTCGTTACATCGACGCGAGCGGGAGAGGGTAAGACATTTTGTGCAACCAACCTCGCTTTAAGCCTGGCCCTGGAAGATCAGATTGATACGCTGCTGATTGATGCAGATGTGCCGCGACCGAAAGTGCGCGCACAGTTTGGCTTGCCTGCAGCGCGCGGACTTACTGATGTGTTGCTAGATGGTTCAATACCACCAAGCGGCGTGCAATACCGCGCTAATCAGGCCCCGTTGACGATTATGCCTGAGGGCGCGAGCGTAGACCGCTCAAGCGACTTGTTCGCGGGCGAGGCTGCTGAGCGACTATTTGCGCAATTATCAAGACAGGCGCCGGACCAGATGATCTTGATTGATGCGCCTCCCGTTCTAGCGACTACGGATGCGGTTGTTCTCGCGAAATATGTTGATGAAATTATTTTTGTCGTTGAGTCGAACACAACGCCAGAGCCGGCTGTGGCTTCTGCGATTGATGAGCTTCTTGATATCAACCCGAATGTTAATTTGATGTTGAACCGCTGCATGATCGGTGCTGGCGGGTCGCATTATGGATCATATGAATATTATGGGTCATCGCCTGTTCCATCGGAGAATGGCCGGCGTACCGCACAAATGGAGGGACCTTCCGATGGTGAAGTCTAGATTGATGA
>BQJH01000181.1 GCA_021604605.1 Hyphococcus sp. | reverse complement strand
GTGAAGCTGTCGTTTAACGGTTGACCTATCCCGGCAAATTATTTTTGCATTGATCGTTTAGGCTTCAGCCCATACCACTGACGCCTTCGCGCTCTTTGTGTTTGGCTTCATCGCGCGCGCGCGTAACAAGGGCCAATGATATCCATGCGCCGTGAAATGCGATGCCGATCATGAACATGATTAGGCCTGAGATAGGGCCGACGGCCATGCGCTCAAATAGTTGGCCAAAATCTTCCAGCGGCGCCGGATGGATGATAATCTTTCCGTAATAGGCAAAAGCCTGAAAACTCAAGATCCACATATAATTGCGCCGCAATCGCCGCCCCATCGCGCGCCAAAACCCGATATGATATTGCGGGGTTAAATAATCCGTCGCCAGAATATCTTGCCACTCGCCCGGCTCAGGCTTGCAGGATCGAAGCAATAAGGGCGCATAAAAATTCGTTTCAATCCACCGCGCCCGCGCGCGCCACACATTGAAGTATCGATAGCGCCGGGATTCCAGAATGAGGAACATCGCAATCAAGATGCCGACAAGAAGCAATGGCAGAGGCGAAGCCGCCGGGTCCGCATAACTGATCGAAAGAGCAATCCCGAGCGTCACCACGGCCCAGTTTGTCGTCGTATCCAGTCGGGTCCGCCAGATGGTCGAGCGATAGACCTCCCCACGATAAAGATGAGCGAGCGCGCCAATAGCGGCGGCGTCAAACTCTTTCCCAGTCCCGCCGGGTGGGCTCTCCCAATTTTTCCAGTCTTCACTCATGGAACCCAAGTCTCCCCTCATTGGCCGCCGGGCGCAAGCACGTTGAAGAAATGCTGGCCACATTCAGCCCTGGCGACTATTCAGCACAGATGACACTCTCCTCGGCCAAGCCTTTGAAAACCTCTTACGGCCAGATATTCGCCCTCGCTTGGCCAGCCTCGGTGGCGGCCTCCGTCACGCCTCTACTCGGCGCCGTTGACGTATGGGCGCTGGCGCAATCCGACCGCCCGCTGGACATTGCCGCTGTTGGTCTGGCGTCCGTGATCTTCTCCCTTGCCTATTGGAGCTTTGGGTTTATCCGCATGAGCGTCGCAGGGCTGACCGCACAGGCCGCAGGAGCGGAAAACGAAACCGAGACGCGCGCGGCCCTCATCCGCGGCGCCGTCATTGGCGGCGCCATAGGCTTGGTGCTGGTGATTTTGCAAATCCCGTTAGGGCTTCTCGCCTTCAAGGCGCTTGCTGTCGGTTCTGACGCCAGCGCTCAGACCTTTGGCGCTGCAAAAGAATATTATGCGATCCGCATATGGGGCGCGCCGTTCGCTCTTGCCTCTTACGCTGCCTTTGGCTGGTTCACAGCGCGCGAACGATCAGACTATCTGATGATTGCCAGCGTATTCATGACCGTCTTGAATATTGCTCTCGACTACTGGTTTGTTGTTGGTCTTGGCTGGGGCGCGGCTGGCGTTGCGGCCGGTACACTCATTGCTGAGGTTGCCGGGTTTTTCGCCTGCATTCTTTTTGTTTTGATGATGTTGCGTAAAAATGGCGGTATCGCCGCGCACTGGAAACGTGCAGAATTTTTTGCAGCAGAACAAATCCGTCGCACGGTCTCGATCAATTTCGATATCTTTATCAGAACAGTTTTATTGGCGTTTTCATTCGCCTGGTTTGTTCAACGCGGCGGGGCATTTGGCGACGTAACCCTCGCCGCCAATCAAGTGCTTTTACAATTGTTTCTCTTTACGGGTCTCGCCCTGGACGGCACTGCAATCGCCGCGGAGACATTGGTCGGTCAGGCCATGGGCGCACGCGACCGGACACACGGGCTCTCGCGCTATCACTCCGCAGTGAAACGAACTTTCATCATTGCGACGGCCGCGTCTTTGTTTTTCGTTGCGTTTTACTGGATTGCTGGTGATGCGTTAATCGCGCTCCTGACCCCCGAAGGCGCGATCCGTGAAGCTACAAAAACTTATATGCCATGGGTGATCATCAGCCCGTTGATCGTCGTTGCCGGGTTTCAACTGGATGGTATTTTTATTGGCGCGACCAGAGCACGGGAAATGCGCGACTCGATGTTAATCTCCGCACCTATCTTTCTCGCCTCATCACTCTGGTTCGCGGATGCCTATGGCAATCACGGGCTTTGGGCGGCGTTTTCAATTTATTTTCTATTACGCGCCGTCACGCTTGTTATTTATATGCCGCGATTAAAAACGGCATTTGCCCATTAAGTGTGAGCGGCGCCAACGGCATCCGAAATATTCTCAAACCCATCTGCATCGAGAAAATCAGGCAAGCCTCGCAAGATTTTTGAGGGCAAGCCCGGCCCCTCATAAATCATCGCTGTATAGAGTTGAACGAGACTGGCGCCTGCCAAAATCTTTTCATAAGCCTGCCGCGCTGATGACACGCCGCCGACGCCGACCAACGGAACAACGTCACCAATTTCAGCATAAAACTCATGCAATAACTTTGTCGATGGAGCGAAAAGGGGCCTGCCAGAAAGCCCGCCTTTTTCATGCGCCGCACGCCCCAACAAACTATCGGATCGGGCAACCGTCGTGTTGGAAACAATCAGTCCATCGAGGGCCAACTCTCTCGCCAGAGCAGAAATATCAGCCTTATCTTCATCAACAAGATCGGGCGCGATCTTAAGAAACACAGGTGTTCCTGGCGCTTTTTCGTCTCGCTCTTTTAAAACCCGCATCATCAGATCTTCCAGCGCTGCTTTATCTTGCAAGGCGCGCAAGCCCGGCGTGTTCGGGGAGGAAATATTGACCGTATAAAAATCAACAAGGCCGCTTAAGCCTGCAATCGCGTCTACATAGTCTTGTGTGCGGTCATCACTGTCTTTGTTGGCGCCGAGATTGATTCCGACAACGCCTTTTTTACGTCGACGCGCGAGGCGGTTTTTAACCCTCATTAACCCATCATTGTTAAAACCATACCGGTTGATGACGGCTGCATCTTCACGCAAACGAAATACGCGTGGTTTTGGATTACCGGGCTGCGGTTTTGGCGTTACGGCGCCCGCCTCAACAAAACCGAAACCGAGGTCAAGCACCGGATTGACGACCTCGGCATTTTTATCAAAACCTGCGGCAAGGCCTAATGGGTTTGGAAAATCGATACCGGCAATACGCGTCGCAAGGCGTGGGGTTTTCACGCTGACTTTTGGCCCACGCCCATGTTTCAACATCTTGATGGTCAGCCGGTGCGCTGTTTCAGGGTCAAGCCCGGTCAGAGCTTTGGCGCCAAGTTCTGCAGCAAACAAGGGCGCCCTCAAAGCTCTTCTCCGAACGAAAACCCGTCGCCACCCCGCACGAGCTTTATCGCCCTCGAAATATGCTCAACGGTGAGCGCGCCATATAGATGCGGAAAATACTTGCCGCGTTTTGGCGCCAGCTCAAATTTCGTTAGAGCCGATACTCTCTCATATGGAATGACCAGCGCCAGCAAATCTTGCTCACTCGCAAAATGGATGTTCGCAGTCTCTAACGCCTGTTCTCGCGTAGAAAGATGAATGTAACCATCGCGCTTATCAATATCGCGGGTTGGTACAACATTGCTCGCTTGTGCCTCAACCCACTCATCACCCGTCGCTAGTCGGTAAACAAAATCAGGAGGTGTAATATCGCTTGCCATGCGTCCCGCGTAACGCGCCGCGCCCTTTTCGTCCAGTGGCGCCAAGGCAATTGAACTTAAGGCTGAGCCAGAATGAAGGCCCGCTCAGCGGCGCGGCCCTTTTCGATGGCCTCAGAAAAACGAAATGCTCGCGTCCGCACGGCCACTTCAAATGCGTTTTTCGGAGTAATTTTTAAGGCTGCATACAAAACCGCAAGCCCTTCTTCCCGCCATCGTGGCTCATCATAAGCAAGCATCCGCAAGGCGCATTCATAAGCAATCGGCAAATTATCCGGCGCCAGAGTGTGCGCCGCAAGAAATTGACGTCGCCCAACCCAAGGGTCAGAACCAAATCGCCCCACTCCAGCCCGCCGAGAGACTTCCAGATGCCAGGCCCCGGAGCTTGATAACGCCCACGCATTCTCTGGTTCAGCCATCAGGGCTGCGTCCAACAGCTTACGGGTTTTACCAGCGCTTCCGGAGAGAAACGCCCGCACAGGACTTCGCCGGGCGCCAAGCTGTGCTGTACTGATAGCAGCCTGAAGATGCGCTTCTACGAGCATAGGGTCTTGTTGCGCGGCGGATTGCGAATGCTTTAACGCGCGCTTTGCCATTTTGCGGGCGCGTTTATTATCTGCTTCAAGATAGGCGCTCGCATTGAGCGCGCGCGCCGCAAGCGCTAAATTTTCAGGGCCGCCGATCAACACGGCCTGATCCGCTGCAGTTTCATAATCTCCGCTGGTAAAAAGCTCATGCGCCGCTTCATCTGGCGCGGCAAAAGCCGCCGACACAGCCAAAAACGCTGTTGTGAAGGCGCAGCTAAAAACCCGTTGCGGGATGGCATTGCGCATACGGCCCCGACTGCCACTGGCCTTTTGCCGCCGATTGCATGACCCAAAACTGGACAGAACGCGCCAACGCCCGCCAAATAGCGCGATGAAACCACTACGTATATTAATTGGCCTGGCCGCCGCTGCCGGCGCCGGCCTTACCGCACAAGGTTTTGGTCTTAACGAGCCCATCGTCTGGACGATTGCAATTACTGTGCTGACGGCGTTCTGGTGGGTCAGTGAGGCGCTTCCAATCCCGGCGACCTCCCTCGTACCCTTTGCGCTGTTCCCGCTTGCCGGCGTTATGGATCAGCGCCAGGCCGCATCAGCGCTAGGGTCCTATGTCATCATCTTGCTGATGGCGTCCTTCATGCTCTCAAAAGCCCTGGAAAAATCCGGCGTGCATGAGCGCCTTGCCCTTTACATGATCAAACTGGTGGGGACCTCCGGTCGGCGGCTGGTTTTAGGCTTCATGCTCGCTGCGGCCCTTTTGTCGATGTGGATATCCAACACAGCGACTACTTTGATGCTCGCGACGATGGCGCTGGCGATCCTTTCGCGTTCCGACGATCCCAAGCTTGGCGTCCCGCTTCTTCTGGGAATTGCCTATGCGGCTTCTTTTGGCGGGACGGCAACATTGATCGGCACGCCGCCCAATCTAATCTTTGCGGACAATTATTTGACGGTGACGGGTGAAGAATTTTCTTTCGCCGGTTGGATGAAGATCGGTGTTCCTATCGTCGTCATTGGCATTCCATTTATGTGGCTCTGGCTGACGCGCTCCATGAGCGGCGTCACCACGCCTGCACTGCGCGATCCCGGCCCCTGGCGCAAAGATGAAGTGCGCACTTTGATGGTTTTTGCTCTTGCGATCTTTCTTTGGATCACACGCGCCGAACCTTTTGGCGGCTGGTCCGGCGCGCTCGGCATGACCGACGCTGGCGATTCTACCGTCGCTGTCTTGGCTGTCGTGATTATGTTTCTGGTTCCCGACGGAAAGGGCAGCGCCCTCCTCGACTGGAAAACCGCCAACAATATTCCGTGGGGGATGCTTTTACTTTTTGCCGGGGGCATTTGCATTGCGGCGGGCTTCAGAGCGAGCGGTCTCGATCTCTTGATCGGTGAAAATTTGCAAGCGCTGACAAAGGCGCCGGTTCTTTTGATGATTATTGGCTTGTGCCTATCGGTCACTTTCCTGACTGAGATGACGTCCAACACGGCGACGGCAAACCTCTTGATGCCGCTTCTGGCTGCGGTTGCCGCAGGAACAGGCGTTAAACCTGAACTGTTGATGATCCCCGCAGTGATCTCCGCCTCATGCGCTTTCATGTTACCGGTCGCGACAGCGCCAAACGCGATTATCTATGGAACAGGGCGCGTTTCCATCGCCCGCATGGCGCGTGAAGGATTTATTCTCAACGTTCTGATG
>BQJH01000180.1 GCA_021604605.1 Hyphococcus sp. | reverse complement strand
TCAGGACTTAAAAAGCGAGTCTACTCAGCCGCATTAAGCAGCGAGAGCGAACTCTTCCGAATTGTTGTCATTAGCAACTATTCAGTTTAGCCAAATAACGGAGGCAAACCGGGCAAAAACATCGTCTTTAGACGCTCGTCGATCCTATTTCGGCCCCGCCAAAGCCCCCCTGAAGTTCGCTCGTTCGCTGTTGGCTATATGCCGCCAGAAGGGTTTTGGTGGAGCCGCCGGGTACCGCCCCCGGGTCCGATACGGTTATTACACGCGTCATTTATCGCCATAGCTCACCGAAGCGAGCAGGTGATATATAGGCTCTGTGGGTAAAGAATTGAAGAGTGAAACGGCTCTGCGGTCAAAAAAGAAGCGAACTGTCAACATTTTGTAATAAGTATGCATTATTTGCGCCTCTAGAGAGGCCTTTTGCACCCTAATGCTTCGAGCTGAGGATGAAGATGGAACCGGCGGATTTCAAGAAATGGCGAAAATCACTGAGCTTGTCTCAGAAAGAAGCCGCTCATGTCCTTGGCCTGAAGCGGCGCATGATCCAGTATTATGAAAAGGGCGAACGAGACGGCGAGAAGGTATCTATTCCTCGGGCGGTGCGTCTTGCCTGCTACGCCATTACAGAAGGCGTCGGCGATTATCATGGGCCCCATAAAAAAGTGCAGATGATGAAAAAAGAAGACTAGAAAGGCCTTGCTTTTCCTACTCTTCTGCACTGCTGCTTTCATTGTCCTCATCAGGCCCGCCATCGGGATTTAACTCCAAACCCATTGGTCCATCATCGCTTTCGGCGGCGCTGCTCTCGCTCGTGTCGTCGGGGAGGGTTTCCAAGGCCTCATAAAAATCCGGGTTCGCATATTCCCACTGGCTTTTGGCGTCACGCGCCCTGGCAACGCCATTGCTGATCGCGCCTGCTTCCGGGTGATCCGTCAGGCCCAATAATTTATCAAGCGCGTCTTCGCCCCACTCGCCAAGTTGAAATCGCAAATATCCAAAATCAAAATCTTCAGCGGCAATTTTCTGCTTAGCGAGTAGGGAATACTGGCTATTTGCGCTCATCGCCCATGGATTGAAAAGCGGCGTCGCCAAGGCGGACAAGACCAGAACCCAAATCGCCGCCATGGCCGTGTTGAGCGGCGCCACCATCGGCATCCAGCGTTTTGCGCGCCAGTTCAGTTCCGTCACCAGACCGGCAAAACATACGAGAGAATAGGCGGCGACAAGGCCTGTGATAGCAAGTCCGGCAATCCGCGCCGGGGTCAGGCCATAATCTTCGATCCGCAAGGTAAAGGCTGAAAAAGCAAGTCCTGTATAAACCGGGAAGCCGATCAGCGTAATCAAGGTTGCAAGCCGCAGCCACAAGGGCGGCGGCGCCCCTTCGCCATTTTGGTAAACACCGTTGAAGATCAACATACCGGCCAGCGCCAGCCCGATCATGATGCCGCCGGGATAGGGCTTGTCAAAAATCGCGCCCGTACCTTTGATCATCAGGATCATCAAAAAGGTGATTGTGAAGACCGCCGTAATAGGCATCACGATCCGACAAAACAGTAAAAGGATATAGCGTAGAGCGCTTAAGACTGATTGCTGGCCGCGCATCATCGCAATGGAAAGCCCGCCAATGGCGCCTAGAAATGGCAGGATAAACCACGGTTCCTGAAACAGCTTGTTAAAGAAATTGACGTCCATCTCTTTCAAGAGGCGCGCCCAGACAAACAGCAGAACAAGCGCCAGCCCGGCAAAGATTTTCGCCCCGGCGGCAATCAACGGCATGGTCAGCCCATGAAAGAAAACCTCATGATAGGGCGGCGGCGCGCTTTTTTCGATTGAGGCTTTGACAAGGGTAATCAAAAGATAGGCGCTAAGGCCGCGGCTGATCCCGAACCAGAAGATTGGCGGAAAGGCGGTGAGGTTTTTGGTTTCGTCTCCAGCGAGGCTCGCCATGAAATAATCCGGCAGGATGAAAAATGCGGCGATGGCGACCGCTCCGAACAACGCCTTGAACAGCTTGTTGGTTTCCGCCAGCAAGAGATAAGAAGCCGCCAGAGTCGCCACAAAGAAGAGAACACTGAACGCCATAGGCGCGGTGTCTTTGTCATCGATCCAATATTCAACGATGGCGTATAGGGCGGCCCCGGTGAGGAGACCAACGATAAGGCCCGGGAGAGAAAGCCCCTTACCAATGGATTTGTGGTCGTCATTGCCTGTCATCACTGCCCCGCTTGTGGTTCCTCTCACTCTATCATGCTCAGGCCTGTTGAAAAAGCGCCCCAAAAGGGCCGAACCCAGCGGGTGACGCTTGGCTCCAGATCGCTAGAATGCCGGGCATTGCAGGAGATTCGTGAAACCTATGAAGCAGTATCTGGCGTTGTTGGAAGAAGTATTGGCGCGCGGTGATGAACGCCTTGACCGGACGGGCGTCGGAACCCGCGCGGTTTTCGGTCATCAGATGCGGTTTGATTTAAGTGAGGGTTTTCCGCTTTTGACGACTAAAAAGCTGCACTTGAAATCCATCGTACACGAATTGATCTGGTTTTTGGCTGGCGACACCAATATCAAATATTTAAAAGACAATGGCGTTTCGATCTGGGATGAGTGGGCTGACGAGAAGGGTGAGCTTGGCCCTGTTTATGGCAAACAATGGCGGTCATGGGCGGCGCCTGATGGGCGCGCCATCGATCAGATTTCCTGGGTCATCAACGAGATTAAAACCAACCCGTCCTCGCGCCGTCTCGTAGTGAGCGCCTGGAACCCGGCCGAGCTTGATCAGATGGCCTTGGCGCCCTGCCATTGTCTGTTTCAGTTCTTTGTTGCGGGCGACCGGCTTTCCTGCCAACTTTATCAGCGCTCCGGCGATATCTTTTTAGGCGTCCCGTTTAACATTGCATCCTACGCTTTGCTGACCGCCATGATGGCGCAAGCCTGTGGGTTAAAGCCAGGGGATTTTGTGCATACGCTGGGGGACGCGCACCTATATTCAAACCACATTGATCAAACGCGTGAACAATTAGCGCGCACTCCGGGGCCGTTGCCGCGTCTGGTTCTCAATCCAGATATCAAAAACATTTTCGACTTCCGGTATGATGATATCCGTTTTGAAGACTATATGCCGCAAGCGCATATCAAAGCGCCAGTTGCAGTATAGGGGCGGTTTTATGGCGTCAGACAATAGCGGCAATGCAGACATAAAAATCGCGATCGTCGTAGCGGCAGCCCGTAACAATGCGATCGGCGCCGGGGGCGATCTCGCATGGCGCATAAAAGACGATCTCGCCTGGTTTAAAAAAATCACCATGGGCAAACCCATCATCATGGGGCGGAAGACTTTTCAGTCGATCGGGAAGCCATTACCGGGACGCGACAACATCGTTATAACGCGCGCCTACGATTTTGCCGCAGAAGGTGTCTTCATTACGCACAATCTTGAGGATGCGCTTTTGCTGGGGCGGGAATGTGCAGCGAAGGCGGGCGTAGACGAGCTCGCGATTATCGGCGGCGGGGAGATATACGCCCAAAGCCTGTCTCATGTTGACCAGATCTATCTGACCCGCGTGGACGCAGAGATTGAGGGAGATGTCTTTTTCCCCACACTTGATTCGGCCGATTGGATAGAAACGCATGTCGGGGCATGTGAAAAAAGCCAACAAAATCAGTTTGCTTGCGAATTTGTCATCCTCAAGCGCCGTCGCAAATCTGACGAAAAGCTTTGAATTTTCGAGGTTTTTACAACACTTGCTTGAGGGTAAAGGCGATAGCGTCTGGTTTTACGCCATTTCCGGCTGCATATGGTCGTCAAGCTGCGCTAGAGTTCGACTGCGGGAGAGAGACAATAGCGCCAGGACGGCCATAACAGATGGTCAGACGGAGGGGAGCGATGAGACGGAATAGATTATTCAAAGGGGTTACGTTCGCCTGTGCACCCGCAATGGCGATTGCTATTGGCGGGTCTGTGTTTGCGCAAGAGTATAATGTCGCCTGTCAGAAACCCGGTGACGCCCGCACGATTGAAGTCGTAGCGCCCGGTGAAGTCGGACGATCTTGCGATGTGCGCTATACGCGACAGGGCGATAATGTTTCGATCCCCTACCACGCAGATAATTCTCCCGGATTTTGTTTTGATCAGGCGAAAGCTCTTGCCGTAAATTTGGTCAATGCAGGGTTTGAGTGTGGACCACTGGAACAAGATACAGTCGCTGCGGCGCCAGCAACTGATGATATTGTCATGACCGTTACGAAAGACGAGCCGGTTGATTCAAGCGCTGATTTGGAAACCGCCGACACTGTTGTTGATGCGTCGCCATTGTCGCCAACCTCTTTCGGAGAGGCGGGGCCTGCTTCGACAGCCCAGGCCGCACAGGCGGCTGAGGCAACTCAGGGCGCGGATGTTCTCGAACAGCAGATGAGTGAAATTCTTGCGACGCCGCCAGCGCCCTCGCCGGCTACAAACCCTGCTGCAAATTCTGCGGCTTCAGAACAAACCGCTGAGCCAAAGGAGTTGGAAACTGCAGTTGAAGTTACACCATCCTCTTTTGAGGCGGATGATGAATTTGAGACAGCGCCGCCCCAAGCCGCTAATCGCGGACCGGCACAGCTCACGGCTGCATTAGAGCAACCAGTGCAAACTGTACGCGCCAAAAAACCTGTGGGCCGTCTGGTCGGCGCCACGCCAGACGAAAATGCGGCGGTGGCGCGCGCCAATGAAGCGCCGCGCGGGGTTACGCCGGTGACGACCGCATCAACAACAGCATCTAAACCGACATCAAAGCCTTCCAAGATTTCCTTTGCCCGCACATCTGAAGATATTATTCGGGCAACGCTGCAGGCGCAGGCGGCAGCTTGGAATGAAGGCAATCTCGATGCCTTCATGGCGACCTATTGGAAAAGCGATGATTTGAAGTTTGTTGCTGACGGCGAGATTTCCAAGGGCTGGTCTGCGACGATGAAATATTATCGCGAGACCTATGCCGATGAAAAAGGCCTTGGCCTTCTTGGTTTTGACCGTCTGGATGTGAAGCTTGTGACCGACACTGTTGCTGTCGTGACGGGCCGATTTAATCTCGCCAAAGAAGATCAAAATGAGAGCGGAAATTTTACGTTAGTAATGCGTCAGGACGCCGGTCGCTGGCGTATTGTCCACGATCACAGCGTGACGGACGCGGCTAGCGAATAGCCGTTTTCACAATTTTTTCAGCAAGCATTTTAAAAACATTCGCTGCCGGGTGATTGCCCGTAGCGATCGGTGTTCCGTTATCCGATGCTTCTCTGAGGTCCGTATAAAGCGGCATGGCGCCAAGGAATGGGGCCGATAAATCTGCCGCCGCTTTTTCTGCGCCGCCTTCACCAAAGAGATATTGCCGCTCTCCGGCCGGTCCTTCGAGCCACGCCATGTTTTCAATCACGCCGATGACGGGAATATCTGTCTTGCGAAAGAGCGAAACACCGCGCCGCACATCAGCCAGCGCCATCTCCTGCGGCGTTGAAACGATCACCGCGCCATCAAGGCGTTTTGATTGAATAAGCGAAAGATGCGCATCGCCGGTGCCGGGCGGCGTGTCGATCAGCATTACGTCAAGCTCGCCCCACTCAACATCACGCATGAGTTGTCCCAGCGCGCCCATCACCATCGGTCCGCGCCAGGCGAGCGCCTGATCCGGGTCCACCATCAGCCCGATCGACATGGCGCGCACGCCATGGGCTTCAAACGGGATGATCTTGCCATCGCGCATTTCTGCTTTGCCGGAAAGGCCAAATAGGGTCGGCAGGGAGGGGCCATAAATGTCGGCGTCCAAAAGCCCGGTGCGTAGACCAAGGCGCGAAAGAGCGACGGCGAGATTGGCGGCCATAGTAGATTTGCCAACACCGCCCTTGCCCGAAGC
>BQJH01000179.1 GCA_021604605.1 Hyphococcus sp. | reverse complement strand
ATAATCCCGATCGAGTGACTGAAATGAAAGCCGATATAGCTCGTCCAGAAACTTTTCAGATCCTTGCGGAAGGCCATGCGCGTGTTTTGCAATTCTTCCAGCAGACCCGGTTTTGCCGGCGCAAATCTTTTCGGGTCTTTTAAGTCCGCCGCCGTCATCCGAAAATGCAAACTGCCGAGAATGAGAAACAATAAAGCGCCCGTGACGATCATCCAGTTTCCGGTCATGTTCTCGTCTTTCCTGTTGGCTTGCCCTTTTATCTTCTAACTAAAAGCGCCGCTGATGATTGCTTCAAGGCCTTTTTGATCATCCGCATCAAAGGCTGCTTTTTCCAGACTATCCACATCAAACACAGCGATTAAGTCGCCATGTTTATTTACAACCGGCACGACAATTTCCGATGCTGAATTTGCATCGCAGGCAATGTGTCCGGCGAAGGCGTGAACATCATCAACGATTTGTGTTTCGCGCTCCGCCGCCGCCGCTCCGCAGACGCCCTTACCAAACGGAATGCGCAGGCACCCCATCGTGCCTTGATAAGGGCCGACCACAAGCTCATCGGGCTTTTGGGGGTCTACAATGTAAAAGCCGGTCCAATAATAATGATCAAAACGGTGATGTAAAATATTGGACACCGTCGCCATGCGGGCAACCAGATTGCCCTCCCCCTCAAGCACGGCAAGGATCTCTTTTTTGACCTCATCATAGGTTTGTAATTTTTCGCTCATGCGCTTTTACTCTTTCGGACCAATCGAAAAACTCAGCTCGGGCAGATCATCAACACGCACTTCAACCTTATCGCCGACTGATAGCGGCCCAACGCCCGCTGGCGTTCCTGTAAATATCAAATCCCCCACCTTCAACTCAAAATACTGTGACAACCCCATAAGGATTTCCGGCGTCGACCAGATCATCTCAGAGAGTGCTGCATCCTGGCGAACCTCTCCATTAACGAGGGTGCGCAACCGGCTCGCCTCAATGACCTGCAAAGACTTTTCAGCGACAGGCATGATCGCGCCAATGGGCGCTGACTGATCGAAGGCTTTCGCCGCGTCCCAGGGCGCGCCTTTTTCTTTCGCCGCAGCCTGTAAGTCTCGCCGCGTCAAATCACAGCCCGCAGCAAAGCCGAATATTTTTGCCTCCGCCTCTTCCGGCGATCTAATGTTTGACCCGCCTTCCTTTAAGGCGACAACTAATTCGCCCTCGAAGTGCAAGTTGCTGGTGCCTTTTGCATAAGGAATTTCCAAGCCAGACAAGACAATTGCATCCGATGGTTTTGTAAAAAACACAGGGCTGCTGATTTTAGCATCGCCACCCATCTCACGAACATGATCGCTGTAATTTTTTCCGACGCAAAAAATCCGGCGAGCGGGAAAGCACCCGCCGCCTGCTACGGGAACAAATGGCGCCATGGGCGCGGAGACAACATAATCACTCACAGGCAAGTCTACTCTTTGCCAAGCAGTTTAGGATTGAAAATACGCTTCGTTGATGGCGGATGTTTTGCTAACGCACTCTCTGGTCGGATCGGGCGTTTTTCAAAACCTCCGCCGCAATTGGGGCAAACGTCCTTCAAGACATCGTTTTTGCAAGTCGTACAGAATGTGCATTCAAACGTACAAATCCACGCCTCTGCATCGTAGGGCAAATCTTTATCGCAACACTCACAGTTTGGGCGCAGATCAAGCATCGCTATTTTGCTCCGTAACAAGCATCACACCTTCAGGCCAGGATTTGACATGTAAGTCACGCTGCGGGAACGGAATTTCAATACCATTCTCATTAAGCGCCTTAAAGATCGCAAAGCGCAACTCGCTTCTTACCCTCAACCCCGTGCTGATATCTGCGAGAAAAGCCCTCAATTCAAAGTCGAGGGACGAGTCGCCAAAGCCCTGCCAGACAACAAAGGCTTCGGGGTAGCGAACAATCAATGGATGGTCGTTGGCGCATTTCAGCAAAATATCCCGAACCTTTTCCGGGTTAGCGCCATAAGAAACGCCTATTGGGATAATAATTCGGCCAATCTTATCCTTGTGAGTCCAGTTTGTAACCGTTGAAGATATCAGTTCGGAATTCGGGACGATGATAGACGAGCGGTCAAAGGTAATAATCTCCGTTGACCGCACACTAATGCGTTTCACGGTCCCTTCGCCCGACGCTGTCACGATCCAGTCACCCGCCTTAATTGGGCGCTCGAAGAGAAGGATCAGGCCAGAAACAAAGTTGTTGACGATAGACTGAAGGCCAAAACCAATACCCACGGAAAGGGCGCCGGCGATCAACGCAAGATTACTCAGGTCAAATCCAATCGTTGAAACCGACGCAAATATCGCAATCACCAGACCGGCGTATCCCATCAGGGTCGTTAGTGAGTTTTGTATGCCGTCATCAATATTAGAATGGGCAAAGACGCCGCGCTGAAACCCTCGTTGAACCAGTTTCGTCACCATCATCACAAGGACGAATACGAGAAGCCCGAAGGCAATGTTGGCAATTGACGGTATGTGCACCCGGCCAATATCAAACCCGAACAGCGCCTGTGCAGAAATATCCCGCACTGTTGCAGCCGGAAGGCCAAAGAGAACAAGCAACGCCGGAATGAGGGCAATCAACAGCCCTACATTGGCTAACAGGCCGCTCCAGAATTTGAAATTCTGGGTCTGATGTTCTTCCTCTGCCTCAGTACGTGAGTTGTCTGGGTCTTTTAAGCGATTACGCAACCAGAACGCAGACTCGGTAAGCAGTGCTCGCGTAAACCACGCCAAGGTGAAGAAAATCGCCAGATAGTAAAACCGTGAAACAATGAAATCTGCAAAAGTCACATAGCCGGTTACAGCAAAGACAATAATGAGAATAGAGACAACTCGCCCGATGCGCCGAATAATGCGCCAAAACTCACTTCGGTCAGGCGATTTTGGTCGCTCGTTCGCATCTGTCTCTTCGATAAACCCACCGCGCCATAAATTTGTACGGCACAACAGGAACAGCAATGCGCCAATGACAATAGCGACGATCGCTCGCGTTATCGTAATGAGTTCCGTCGCGCCGCCTGCAGCGATAATAATATCAACAAGAAGTAGCTTCAGCCCAAACAGAATAACAATCGCGATGACAAGGTTCGTGACCCTTTGGCCACGTGATGCTTCAAGAGATGCAATCCGCCATCTCGGGTTGGCAGGCGAAAACAACCCCCGCGTAAACCCGCTAATCAGTAGATAAACCAGCAAGGCAAACCAAAGCGTTCGCACGGCCGGCTCGCCCTGCTCCGTGATAACACCTTGAGCGCGCAAGGTCTCAATAATGATAAACCCACCGAGCAGACCCGGCGCCGTACGGGCGATCATTTTCAGACCCGCCACCACTACCCGCCGCGCGCTGGTTGGTCTCCGTTTCGCGATCGCATTTGAAAAGGTTGAAATAATCCAGCGATCAACAGGCCCAAACAACAAAATAGAAATTAAAAGCGCACCAGCAATAAAAAAAAGCGCAAATAACTGATCGCCATTCTGAGCTTTGCGTTCACTCCAGCCAGAAAAATACTGCGTGATACGACCTGTAATTGTTCCAATTGAATCATACGCGTTCGCCCAAAGTCCACCGTCAATGAGCGACTGGCCTCGGTTCAGGAGATTGCTGTATAAGCTTTGCAACTGAGAGGCCGAGAGTCTGTTAAGCAAGTCATTAGCTTCAATGATGTTGGCGTTGACGCGCGTTCGTTGACTATTCAGTCGGACAAATTCCTGGTTTAAAGCGGCTCGCTCAGCCGCCAGTTCTTCGCTCTCCGGCGGCGCATTTTCTCCTGGCGCCGGGCCTAACGGCTCCAACTGCCCGCGGATACCGTCAAGTTCCCGCTCAATTGAGGTCAGGCGTTGGCGTGAAGCGTCCCTTAAAGACCGTAACTGTTCTTTTAATACGTCAGCGTTAGATATTTGCTCTTCGTCCAGAGCGGCGCGCACTTCTGAATAAGCGGCCTTTGCGTTTTCAATCTCCTGGGATCGTGTCGTTTGCGCCTGCGCCGTGTGGCTGAAAACAGCAACACTAAACGCTATCAGAAAAAGGGAGATGAGACGCGTTTTCATTATAGCCATTTCATTGCTTTGAATAATAAGCCCAAGCCGACCCCGATAATCAAGCAGCCCAAACAGACAAACCAAAATGCCATCGGATTATCGACACCAGGCATCCCGCCAACGTTGATGCCGAACAAACCTGTCAAAAATCCGAGTGGTAAAAATACAGCCGCCGCAACAGACAGGATCATCATATTCCGGTTCATCTCTTCAGCGCGCTGATCGGTTAGCTGATCCTGCAAAACCATGGCGCGTTCGCGTGCGGCGTCAATTTCTTCCGTCATGCGCGTGACGCGATCAGAGGTTTCACGCAGCTCTATTTTTACCGGAGGGTCAAAGCGCCCCGTCTCATCTGCCGCCAGACGGGTCAACACATCTCGCTGTGGCGCAACGAACCTCCTGAACTGAACTGCCGCTTGTCTTGTATCCGCGAGCTTTGGCCGAACGCCTGAACCATCACCTTTCAATATTAAATCTTCCAGCGCATCAATCTCATCATTAATTTCTTGAACATAAGGCTCTGCACGCTCTGTTAACCGAGCCGCTAATTTCGCCGCCAGTAACCCCGTGCTCTCAATTTTTGCTCCCTTTAGAAGCTCGGCGCGAATGTCCTGCGCTGCTTTCAACCGCCTTCGCCGGGTCGTGATGACACGTTTTTCGTCAATCCATAAGCGGATGGAAACCATGTCTTCCGGCTGCGCGCCTTCGTTCAGATTGACGCCGCGCAAATTAACGACCACCCCCTTCTCAAAAGTCGAGACTCTTGGACGTGTTTCCCCCGCAAGCAGCGCACTCATAGCAGCATAAGGAACATCGCGCTGGGCACGGAGCCACGTACACGCTTCCTCATTATTCATATTGAGGTGCAGCCATACGAAATCAAACTCCGCAGCGCGCTCAGCAATTTCTTCCCACGTCATCTCAGTGGCGACGCCGCTTTTAAACCCAAATCCAAAAACAAAGGGCGGTCCGTTATCGAAATCACCAGGCAATGACGGCGCTAGCGATTTCACACTCGTTTCGGAGGATGCAGCTTGTGAGGTCACAATATTTTTTGACCCGTCTTCGACCAGTCAGTAAGAAACGCTTCAAGTCCCTTGTCTGTTAATGGGTGTTTTGCAAGGCCGGTGATGACATTGGGCGGCGCCGTCGCCACATCAGCGCCAGCGATAGCACAATCTTTCATATGGTTGGCTGATCGAATAGACGCGGCAAGCACCTCTGTACGGAAATCATAATTATCGTAGATCATCCGAATATCGCGGATCAGCTCCATCCCGTCGATATTGATATCGTCAAGGCGCCCAATAAAAGGCGAGATAAATGTTGCGCCAGCCTTTGCGGCGAGCAACGCCTGATTAGCGGAAAAACACAGCGTGACGTTTGTGTCGATGCCTTCGCCGGAAAGCGATTTACAGGCGATCAAGCCGTCAATCGTTAGTGGCAGTTTTACTGTCACATTGTCCGCGATGGCGGCGAGCACTTTTCCTTCCGCAATCATCTGCGCGGATTCAGTCCCCGTCACTTCCGCACTGACCGGGCCGTCAACCAGGTCACAAATTTCGGCAATGACCTCTTTGAAGTCGCGGCCGGATTTCATGACGAGGCTTGGGTTCGTCGTTACTCCATCAACAAGGCCTGTCGGGATCAACGCCTTAATCTCATCAACATTGGCGGTATCAACAAAGAATTTCATTGCAACACTTTCTTTTCAAATGAATTTGTCTTTCTCACCTCATAAACGGGAGTCGGCCTGCCAGCAAACACTCAACGCCTCCATGGCTGCAAACGCCAATAGGTCAGAGACCGCCAACCCCATTCCAGCGGACCAAAACGGTGTCGCGCCAACCACCACATGCTGAAGGTAAGCTGCGCTATCCAGATCACGATCAAGATGAGGTAGATCGAGGCTCGATCAAGCGCCCCATAAAGACCCAGCCCGACGCCGGTAAAGATCAG
>BQJH01000178.1 GCA_021604605.1 Hyphococcus sp. | reverse complement strand
GTAGACGCGTTGGTGACGGGCGCCACCTCAATCAAAGCGATCGGCGCGCCGTCTTCGTTCTTGTCATCTTCAGGCTTTGGTTGTTCCTGAAGCTGTGGTTTTTGTTTTGGCGATAGAGGTGCGCTCGGCGCCTTATCAAAGTTCGGGGCGTCAACATTCGTTGCTGCATACTCATCCCAATAGGCTGGCTGGTTCATCAGCTGGCGGAAATAATCAATATTATTGTCTGCAACTTGAGGCGGCAGATCAGAGCGTGCAAGACGCTCAGCACCCTGCATATCGCCGGAGAGCGCAAGAACAAGAGCCAAATTCTGGCGGATGCGAGCATCGCCTCCCGCACGCGCCGCCGCTTTCGTCAGGGTGGTGCGCGCCATCGAAAGATTACCTTCAATAGCGTAAGAGAGACCTTTGTTGTTCACAACGCTTGTAGCGTTTGGCGCAATCATCAATGCCTGGTCATAACGCTTGCGCGCCGCTGCATGTTCGCCAATTTGATCGAGAGCGACACCATAAGCGGAAAGAGCGCTCCAGTCGTTTGATTTTTCTTTCGCCGCATTTTCGAGGTGGCGAACAGCTTCGAAAGCACGGCCGTTTTCAACCAGCACCTTGCCATACTCAAGACTGACATCTGCATGGGCTGGGTGTTTTTCAGAGGCTTTTTGCATAACCCCGACGGCTTCTTCGAGAGAGCCCATTTTGCGTAATGATTGCGAGAATTTTACAGCGACCATCGGGTCTGACTGATTTGCGTTGTAACGCGTTCCCCAAAAAGCAGCTGAAGCGATAGGGTCCATGCCCTCATCGCCAACAGGACCAGCCGGATTTGAGTAGACGCCAACAGCAGCGCGATATTCTTCATTGCTGACTTTATTCGCCTCATTGGCAGTTTGGGTTGATGCGCATGCCTGTAAAGCAATAGCGCCAACGCCGATTCCAGCGTATTTTAAGCCAAGCGGGATAGTACGGAGAGCCATGATGTGCCTCGATTAACAAAAATTTCTTCCTAATCATGGCGAAAGGAGTTCAAAAAAGGCTTAACCTTATGCTTAATGTGCAATCAAATTAGGAAGTTAACGGAATATTGATGAGACACGAACTTTTAAAAGAGTATGAGCAGGACGCCGCAGCCAGCGCGACCAAGATCTTTACAATTTATGAAAACGCTCTCGATCAGGCAGATATTCCAGTCAGCTTGAGCGCTTTAGCCAAAGCGAACCGGTTTACGGGAGAGGCGGGTTCCTTATTGGCGGGTGCGGAAGGCGTGCTTTTAGGGGTGGGGGATGGAAGCGATTCTTTTATCGTCGCCGTCGCTGCCGATAAGCTGCCGGCTGGAAATTATTACATTTCTGAAAGCCTGAGTAATGAGGTCGCGACATTAACCGCGCTGGCATGGCTTATAGGCGGCTATCGTTTTGATCGGTACAAAAACATTAAGCCTGCAGAGGCAGCCTTAATCGCGCCTGAAAATGCGGATGTGTTCGCCGCACGCCGTCAGGCTGACGCCATCGGTCTGGTGCGTGACCTCGTCAACACGCCTGCAGAAGATATGACACCCGCTGCATTAGAGGCGTGCGCCCGAAAGCTTGCGGATGAGCATGGTGCGGAAGTGCGCGTCATTAAAGGCGATGAACTACTCGAAAATAACTTCCCACTGGTGCACGCGGTTGGTCGCGCCGCCGCTGTGGCGCCGCGCTTGATCGATATCCAATGGGGCAGCAAAGCAGCCCGCAAGCTGACCCTTGCCGGTAAGGGCGTTACTTTTGATTCCGGCGGTTTGAATATGAAAAGCGGCGCCGGAATGGCGCTGATGAAAAAAGATATGGGCGGGGCGGCTCATGCGTTAGGTCTGGCGCAGATGATTATGTCATCCAAATTGGATGTGCGCCTGCGCGTACTCATCCCGGCCGTTGAAAATGCCGTTTCCGGCAACGCCTTCCGTCCCAGTGATGTTTTGCCAAGCCGCAAGGGGTTGAGCGTTGAGATTGGCAACACTGATGCGGAGGGGCGTCTGATCCTGGCCGATGCGCTGGCGTTAGGCGGTGAAGAACAGCCCGATCTGATGATCTCATTGGCCACTTTAACGGGAGCGGCCCGTGTCGCGCTTGGCCCGGAACTCGTGCCTTTTTATACCGATGACGAGGAACTGGCTGAAGAGCTTTGTGAGGCTTCAGAAGATAGCGCTGACCCGGTCTGGAGAATGCCGCTTTGGAATAATTATGATGCGATGCTGTCCTCTCAAATCGCAGATATCAATCATATTTCTGGCGGTTCATTTGCCGGGTCAATTACGGCGGCCCTGTTTTTACGCCGATTTGCCAATGATGCTGGCGCCTGGATGCATTTTGATCTCTATGCATGGCGACCAAAAGCAGCGCCCGGCAGGCCGCTCGGTGGTGAAGCGCAAGCGATTCGGGCCTTGTTTGATGTTCTAGAGCAGCGATATCGCGTTTAGGCCCCTGTCTCGCTCTTGCCCTCGCGGGGCGAACAGATGCAATCCTATGGTTCGAAATAATCTGCGAGAATGGTAAGCCGGATAATGGCAGCGATTGACGTATTAGTAGGCTGGCGTGATGTGATGTGTGAGGCGGTTCGTGCCGACGGACCGGACCTTTCCATGCGTCAGTGGTCGATTTTGCTGACCGTTTATCTCAACCCGGGGCCGCATACAGTGCGGGCGCTGGCCCGTGATCTCAATGTGCCGAAACCGGCGATCTCGCGGGCGCTCGACGCCTTGTCAATTTTGGGATTTATTAAGCGTGTGCGCGATCCAAATGATCGCCGGATCGTCCTGGTGCAGAAGACGACGGATGGCGCCATCTATATGGATGAGTTTGCTCGTCTGGTTGAATCGCGGGTGACTGTTGAGCAGCCGCTTGGCGCTCTCTACGGTTGATCGGTTCTCTTCGCTAAGCCGATTGCGCTATTCGATTTTCTCCTTTTGAATTTTCTGGTGCAGCTCATTGATTTTCATCAGTGCTGCAGAGCCATAATATTTCGTCATCTCCGGTGTGAAAATACCCGCAGCGACCGCCGGGTCGGTCATCACAATTTGCGTCGCTTCTTCAATGCTGGCTGTGTTGAAAATGTAAAGGCCGCGTTTATCACCGCCGTCCAATGGACCAGCGAGAACCAGCTTTCCCGCCTCCGCAAGCTTGCCCATATTGGAAAAGTGACCAGCGAAAATTTCACCGCGTTGTTCTTTGTCTGTGATCTCAGCGTCTTTCGGTCCGGTTTTTAATATCACCAACACATAAGACCGCATCCCATAATCATCTGCGCCAACCTCTTCTGCAAGGGCGGCGTCAAAAGTGTTGGGGGCATTGGAAGACTGAGTTGCTTCGGCTGAAGAAACGTCTTGTGTGCATGCCATCGTGGCCAAAATCATAACGGTAAGGGCGACGGGCTTAAAAATATTCATGAATGTCTCCTCCAATGAGCGCCGACGGCATTAATTTGTATTCTGTCATTTGCAAACAAAACTGCAAAGGGCTTGTGCACGCTCTTATTGAGGCATTTGGCGTAATTTCGTGATTTTTACGCCGCCAATTTCAGCGCTGCCGTCCTGCAAGGTGAGGGGCGCGATAATTTTTCCGCCATTGGCGATCGCTAAAAGGGTGAAACTGGCCGCCGCCGCTTCTGTGTCTTCAGCGTTGAGGGCGCCAGCCTTGCCTAACAGCCGGGCCAGTGCGGCCGGGTTTTGCACTTCCGTTTTGAGTGCGCCTTCCGGATATAGTTGTGCGTCCAGGCCAATCGTTCCCGAGGTTGCGATTTTTGCATCTTCAACATCAGCAAACAGGGCAATAATTTCCAGCTTACCCCCCATTTGCCGCCATTGTCTGGCCGGGTTGAAACCGCTGAGGGCTTGTGTCTGGCTCAAGGTGAGCATGGTTTTAATGTCATGCGCATTATATTGCGCGTCCGCTGTTTGAGCGGACAATCCTGATGCGGCGAGATTGAGTGTTAGTGTCGATGGGTCATTGAGCGCCGGGGCTGCGTCGAATACGAGTGATGCTAATTCGGCAGAGGAGCCATCGGCAACATTATGCATTACAGCGTTTGCAAGAGTGACGGAAAAAACCCAATCGCGTTGTTTGTCTCTGGCGATGCTGGCGCGAAAATCTTCCGCTCGTCCTCGCCACTCACCTAGCTCATGAACGCTGACCGTATGTTCGCCTTGCGGTGAAAAGATCAACCGATTGAGATCGTAAGGTAGAGCGTCGAGAGAGAGACGATCGCTGCGCCAACGCCACTCTCCGGCGGCGGCAATTTCCGGTTCTTCAATGTGAACGCGAAGGAAAAAAGGAAATCCGTCTACATCAATATCCCCATGGGTAACAGTCAGGCCTAATGCTCTTTGGTCTTCGACCCATTGATAGACAGCTTTTTTCATTTCGTGGGCGCCGGTGCGCCATAAAAGAAAGTAGCCCGTCATAATAATTGCGGCGATGATAAACGGAATATAGAGCCAGCGTTTTGAAACGGACGAAATGGAGGAAGGAGCGCTCATGCTTCAACATCCTCTTTCGCTCTATGGATCATATCCGGGCGTGCCGTATCAATTTTTGTCTTCAGGGTTTTCAAAAAGCTTTTTCGATCAAGCCCAGGCTTGATTGGCGGTAAGAAATTGAGAGTAATCTCGCCGCGCGTTTTGTCGATCCCTGGAAAATGCCAAAATCGTCCACTGTCATGAGCGGCGGGAATGCATGGCGCCTCATTCGCGGTGTATATGCCTGCAACGCCGGGATGAAACGGCGCCGTGTCACCCGGGGCAACGCGCGTGCCTTCCGGGAAAACGACGATCTGGCATCCTTCACTGAGGCGTTGCGCTGCTTTATCGCGCATATGCCGCAAAGCTTTTGCCCCGCCCTTTCGGTCAACGGCAATGTGCCCAGCGGGTAGCGCCCACCAACCGTAAACCGGAATTCTCACCAGCTCTTTTTTAAAGATCATGATTGGTTTGGGGAGGATCGAAAGAAGGATCAGTGTTTCCCACATTGATTGATGGTTCGCAGCGACGATAGCCGCGCCTTTCGGCATATATTCTTTGCCAACGATGCGATGTGAAACGCCGGCAAAGAGTTTGAGCGCCGCCAATACTGTCTGAACCCAAAACCTGATTACCCGCCGGGAAGCGCTTTGCCCGAACAATAAAACGGGCGCAGCGATAAGCCCGATAATAATCGCGCTGAGGCCCATGAAGAATGTAAAGGCCATGCTGCCCAATCGCTGCATCATCGCCTCAAAAATTCAAAAGGGATTTGCTGCGCGCCAGCAGAAACTTTGTGTATTCGCCGGCGAGCTTTTCCCATGCAAGGCGGGATACAGGGCGTCCTTTTTCATCAAGATATCCAGAAGCAACGGCATAGGGCATGATGGTCGCGTCTGGTAGCCTTGTGCGTGTTTCAGCGATGGCGCGCGGCATGTGATATTCTGACGTGACGAGCAATACATGACGGAAATCATTTTCGCCTGCCCACTTGGCTAGTTCCAGCGCGTTACCTTGGGTTGAGCGCGCCTCACGGCCAAGATCGACACAGCATTCAAATAATTTTGAGTTGCCGCTCCAAAGTTCTGACAATCTTTCGCGCGTGGTGTCGGGATGAACGCCGGAAATTAATAAGCGCTCTCCGCCGCCATTGGCGAAGACGGCCATGCCGGCGGAAATTCTTGCGCCGCCGCCGCCCGTATAAACAGCCACGGCTTCTGTTTTGGCCGGCGCGTTGCGCGCGGGAGCGGGCAGGTCTGCAATATAAGCTGCAAGACCAATGGCCCAGAGAAGGCCGATAAGAATGATCCCTAATATCAGACGTTGCACGAGCGCTCCTACCTGCACCAAGCCAGAGTTCCAGAGAATAGCCGATCAGATGATCGCCGGTCCAGCCGCTCTAATACTGATCACGCAATGTTTTCATAACTGTAAGACGGGCCGTGATGGCCGTCACCAGGCATGTGGCCATCGGCACGGCAAATAACCATAGGACAAGCCACCCGCCCATGGAAAACTCCGGCAGGAAGGTATCCGCGCCCAACCCGGAATTGATGGCCGTGGCTGCGAGCCAGAGGGCGGCAAG
>BQJH01000177.1 GCA_021604605.1 Hyphococcus sp. | reverse complement strand
GTTGTGACGGGCGAAAGCTTTGATTATGGGCCATGGCGATTTGCTCCGACGGCGGACCCTAATTTCACGGCCGCTTATTTTGATCAGAACGGGCTATATGCCTTTGGCCGACAGGCAGAGGCTTGCGCCTGGAATTTAGCGCAGTTCGGTGGGGCGCTATCGCTTTTGGCGGATAAAGATGAGCTGACTGAAGTCCTGCAAACTTTTTCGCCTCATTATGAAGAAGCAATGGCCGCCGCTTATTTTGCTCGCCTTGGAATTGCGCGCCGGGACGAGAAAGATTTTTCTCTTGTTGTGATGCTGTTGAAATGGATGACCGAGACCGGCGCGCCTTATGAGCAAGTCTTTTTTGACTGGTTCTGTGGGGCAGCGTCATTAGCGCGCGCGGAGGAAAGCTCCATCGCTGAATTATATGGACAGGAAAAATTTTCTGAGCTGCGGGCGATGCTATTATCTTTTGAACCTGTCGAGGCGTCGCGCCTTGAGCATGATTATTTCAAGGGAAGAAAACCCTGCACCATGTTGATCGGCGAGGTTGAGGCAATCTGGGATAAGATCGCAAAAGAGGATGAGTGGGCTTTTTTCGAGGCTAAGCTGGCCGCGATAGACGAGACGCGTCAGGCGTATGGATTTAAACTCACCCCTTGAGCGCTTTTTTTGATCATTTGAATGGCGCGTGAGAATAAGGAAACGACCATGCGAACGTTCATAACGGCTTGCCTTAGTGTTTTTATTGGAGCGCTGTTTTCGCTAAGCTCGGCTGCCGGGCAAATGGCCTTTACGGAAAAAATAATTTCCGTTCCCGGTGGTGAAAATGTTGAAATCGAGATCCGATTACCTGCAAACTTTGACCCGGAAAAAACTTACCCCCTTGCTTTGGGGGGCGGGTATTACTGGAAAGATGTTGATGATACGCGCGGCTGGATATTGGTCACGCTCGCGCTGACAACCAACGAAGTTGAAAATCGATATACAGCCTTGCTTGATTATTTGAGTGATCAGTATTCAATCGAAAATGGCCGCGCGCATATGGTGTGCTACAGCAGTTGCGGGTCAGCGGCTTTTATTGTCGCGGGCGCCTTTCCGGATCAATTTTCAAGTGTGACAACATTGAGTGGGCACCCACGTAATCGCACGGAGATGCTGGCAGTTAAAGACATGAAAATCCGTCTTATCGTTGGTGAAAATGATACGTATTGGCGCAAAGGGTCCGAAAAAGCGTATAAAGACTTTGTCGAAATCGACGCTGATGTGTCGCTTGAGATTGTACCCAACGGCAATCACGTCATTACGTCTATCGCGGCTGATCCTTTTTTGACGCGCCTGGAAGCGCTTCGTAATTAAGCCGAATAGATAAGGGATTAATGATGATCCGTTTTTTCTTAACTGGGCTTCTTGCCCTTAGCGCGATCGCCTGTGAGCAAAGAACATATGATACATTTGGGGTATGGTCGCCAGATGGCGACAGCATCTATTTTTATACCTATCGTTTTGGCAACGCTGATTTGATGCGCATGAATGCGGATGGTTCAGAGCAACGCCGACTGACGCGCAGTTTTGAAAATGAATGGTGGCTTGCTGTCAGTCATGACGGAACGCGCATCGCTTATGCCAGCAATAAAGGGTTTAAGAAAACAGCCGGCGCCGATCTTTATGTCATGCCGTCAAGTGGTGGTCGCGCAACGAGACTGACGAATGATGGCGGCATGAAATTAAATGTCTCGTGGTCGCCGGATGATGCCTATATTGCTTATGACGCAGGTGATGGGGCGGGCGGCGCTGATATCTGGCTTATTTCTGCGCTCGGCGGTGAACCGCGCAATCTGACAAATACGCCGGATGTTCGCGAAGCGCTTCCGTCCTTTCGGCCAGATGGTTCCCTTGTCTTTATGGAAGGGAGCGACAGCCCACGGTTTATCGCCATGGATGTAATCACGGGCGAGCGTGAAGAACTCTCTTTCCCCTTCGGCGCTGTGCGCCCATATTTTTCGTCTGACGGGTCGCGCATTGCGATGTCAGTTTTCGACGATGAAGGGCAATCCGATGTTTATGTGATGGATGCAGATGGCGGCAATCTTGCCCAATTAACGAGCCACGAAGATCAGGATTATGCCGGGGGCTGGTCGCCGGATGGCTCCCGGCTGCTCTTTTCCACCTATCGCTGGGGCGAATCCGAGATTTACGTCATGAACGCCGATGGCAGCGGCAAGCGAAACCTGACGCGCACCACGGCTGATAAGGACTGAGGCGTTGCCCTTGCCATCCCCCGCCTAAAAAGGGACAGTTAAGGGATGTGGATAGGGGAGCGCTATGAAACGCTTGATCATGATCGCTACGGCATTTGCTGTAGTCGGATGCCTGCCGGTGCAAACAAAAAAACAAATCATTGTTGATGGTGAAGCGACGATTGAAGTCGAGCCGGATATTTTTGTGATTTCTGGAAATGTTAGAGCGCGAGAGGAAGATCAGGCATCAGCGCTCAAAGCGATCTCGGAAAAACTGAGTAATGTCCAAAATAAGCTTCCTAATTTGGTCGGGTTAGAGGCTTTATCGATAGAGGCTACTGACGCTGAAATCTCACCAGTTCAAGATCAGGAGTGTTTGGAGAAAAGACGTTATAACACAGAAGAAGTATGTCCGGTCACGGGCTATTTTGGGTCGATTAGCCTGAAAGTAAAAGGAACGCCAGCCACAGCATCAGGATCAGCCTTTTCATTTCTTTCTGAGTTGGGCGCTGAAAATGTTTCTCTGTCAGAATATGCTTTTTCTAATCTGAAAAGAGTGCGCGAAGAAGCTATTCAGGCTGCAATGAAAGATGCACGGACTAAGGCGAAAGGCATAGCAACCGCAACAGGTGCAGAGCTTTCGGGACCAGTACGTATTCAATACGGTGAAGGGTTCTCAGACCAGCAATATAATTATTATGAGGAGCGGTCCCAAGATTCGGTTGTTGTTGCTGCGGGTATGGCTCGCCCTGATGCTGACATGACGCCAGCCATTACCATTGATCTTGACCCACAGCCGATAAAAATCACTGAGAAAATCGTGGCCTCATTCGAAATCGAATAGCGCCGCTAAAATTACCGCTCGCTGCTAGTATTGCGGATTTTGGCGACACCGCGCTGGAGCACGAATGTGCCGGATAGGAGCGTGTTCATGGCAATAAAAGCGAAAATGACGGCTTCGACGGGGCTGGCGCTGGCAATCATCGTAATCACATTCATGGTCGGCTCCTACTCTCTCCAACAGGGCCCAACGGGGCGATGATCTAAGTTTCGGCGAAGTGGATTAAAATTTTTCCTAATTTTTAGAAGGGCTTAGTTACCGTGACGGTAACCATCCAAGCGCCCGGTCCAACAAGAAAAACCGGGATTTGTGGTCATTTCTGCTAATAGAAAAGACGGTTAACCGATTGTTCCCTTGCGCCCATTTTGCCGCTAACATCGATTTTCGGGCCCAATTTTCTTGTCGGCCTGCGTTTGGGGAAGTCGTGAGGGGTCGATGACATCTGAAGTCGTGTTGATGAACCGTCAGGCGGTGGCGATGGCAGCGGATAGCGCTGTCACCATTTCCGGTGACCGGTATCTGAAGACTTATCAATCCGTAGACAAACTGTTTCCGCTGGTCGATGGCCAGCCGATTGCGGTGATGATCTATAATAATGCAGAAATCATGTCGACGCCGTGGGAGACGGTGATCTCGCTCTATCGCGAGCAGGCGCGCGGGCGTTCGCTCGACACGGTTGCTGCCTATGCCGACGACTTCATGGAGTTTTTGTCGGGCAACCCGGACCTTTTCCCGGCGGAGCACCAGGACACAGAGTTCTTTAAGGTCGTTGCGGTGGTTTTCACGGTGATCGCTGAAGAGTTTGATCATCAGGTGCGCCAGTTCAAGGGCGGCAATTTGCGCGATCATATCTCATCGATCTTTGAATATGTGATCGGTCACCTTCACGCTGACTACCAGCGTTACCCGGATGATTCTCCGCGCGCTGACCTGCCATGTTATCCGCGCGGTATGGGGGAGCAGGTACGCCGCCGATACGGTAATGAGATTGAACAGTTGATCGGCAGCCTGATGGAATCGTTGAAGAACGAATATCAGGGCCTCACCCTAACGGAAGACACAAGATCGAAACTGCGAGAAATTGCTGTGTTTGCGGTCACTAAAGATGCGTTCTTTGAGCATTATACCGGCGTTGTGTTTGCGGGCTTTGGCGCCAGGGAAAAATTCCCGTCCATGCGCTCTTATCTCACATCAAGCGTCATCCTCGGTATTTTGAAGCGCAAACGCGACCGACAGGCGGATATCAATTCCGATAGTGGTCCGGTGTTTCAACCCTTTGCGCAGGACAGGATGATCCGTACTTTCCTGACGGGTATGGATCAGCATTTGCGCACATTCATCTATTCTGAGACGTTGAAACTATCGATGGGTCTCGTGACGGATATTGTCGCTCGCACGCCGAATATTTCAGATGCGCAGCGCAACACGATCTTTAAGGACTACAGTCAGAATAATCTCGGTCATGCTCTACACGAGTTTTTTCGGTCGGTAGATAATTATCAGTATGCGGTTCACACAAGACCTATCTTGCGAGCGATTAATTCTCTTCCGAAAAAAGAATTGGGTGAGACGGCCTCGTCGCTGATCAAATTGAACTCCTTCCAGCAGAAGGTCATGCACTCAATTGAAACCGTGGGCGGGCCGATCGATGTGGCGGTGATTACCCGCAATGGCGGCCTGGAATGGAAGAAAGATAAGCCCGAGCTTTAAGTTCATGGGTGTGGAGTAAAGACTATGGCGGATCGTTTAAAAGATATCTGGTCGGGGTTTGAACAAACCACGTCACGTAACCTTAGCGGCAAGGGCGTTGATAATATCATCGTGCCATCACGCGCGGATTACGGAGCCGACGATAGCGCTTTCCTGCCGGAGAATTATTCAGGCCCGGCTGAAGCCGCCTTCTCCGCCTTGCGCGCAGATCTTGAGGCAAAAGGCAAATTCTTTAACCGTAAGAAAAAATCCGCCCAATCGACGGACGCTGCTCAGCCGCATGAAGACGCCAGCTCGTTTCATGAGCGAGACTTCAGCGGTGATGAGTTGGTCCGCGGTCTTCGGTCAACGGCAATGCGCACCAGTCGATGTGAGCTGGATTATGAAAGCTACCTTTCTTCTGACGCCGGCAAAGCCGCCGCAAAGAAGCATAAGAAAAAACGGTTCGGCATTTTTTAATGCCTAGACCCTATTGATCAGTATAAGCGTTCTTCCCATTTCTTGATAGAAAGGGAGGACCATACATGCTGATTTCAACAACAGATATTCCGCCAGGCCGCGAGGCGGGCGAAAGCCTGGGTGTTGTAGCGGGAGAAGCCATTCTGGGCGTTAATGTGTTCCGCGATCTATTTGCGGGCATTACTGACTTTTTAGGCGGCCGGTCAAAGGGCTATCAAAAAGCCCTGCGCGAAGCGCGAGAGCACGCCATGCGCGATATGGAAGCCGAAGCGACGGCTTTGGGCGCAGATGCGGTAATCGGGATTGATATCGACTATGAGGCAATCGACACGCAAAAAGGCGCAATGCTGATGGTCTCGTGCAATGGCACAGCGGTTAAGCTTCGATAGAAGTGAGGGCAGTTATTCGGAAGGGCTGCCAGCGTCTTCAAAAGTATCCTCTACCGCATTGGCGGTATCTTCCGCAGCTTCACCAACAGCGTTCGCCGCACCTTCGATGGCGTCGACTGTTGCTTCTGCACCATCCTCGATTGCGTTTGCTGCGCCTTCGAGCAGCCCTTCTGCGTTATCGGTTTCAGTTTCTACCGCTTCTTCAACGACAACCGGCTCAGGGTAGGCGACCGGGTTGGCGGAAAGGGAGCCGAGATAAGCCAGGAGATCGGCGCGCTGGTCGTCTTTGCGAAAACGCTGAACCATGGCGGTGCCGGGTACATATTCCTGAGAATCTTTCAAATACCCGTCAAGGCGCTCATATGACCACTCGCCGCCAAATTCTCTTAGCGCAGACGAATAGTTGAACCCAGAAACACCGGCGACCGGCCGGTTTACTACATTCCATAAATTCGGGCCCGTGCC
>BQJH01000176.1 GCA_021604605.1 Hyphococcus sp. | reverse complement strand
GTTCGTGCTTTATGGCGTCATGGAATATTTGAACACAGAAGCAACGGGTAGTGGCTTCACCCGAGGGTCAAACCGCATTAGCGCATTTTTTCAATGGCAGCTTTATGCTTTAGGCGTTGCGGCAGGCGGGTTTATCGTCAGCCGTCGGCTATCAGACGCCTCAAAAATGGTGCGCCTTATAGGACGTCTGCCATTGATGATTAGCGGGGCGTTTTTTCTTGGAGTCGTTGCGCTATTTCTGGTGATGTTGGCGATGGCAAAGCTCGGGATAGGCGCCTAAGCATCGAAAATTACTCAACCTGATAATCGACGACCACGTCATCTTCTACATCGGCATTAATACGGCCACGACGGTAATCTTTCGTCACAGGTAAATGATTGCCGTCACGTTTCACCACTCGAAATGGTAAGCCAAGCTCAGTAGCTCTTTCTTTTGCAGCATCTTCAGCAAGCCCCACAAACGTACTTTTGTCATTTAAGTGAGGTTTGTATTCCGGGCACATCGTGGCTCCATATTGATAATCTTCGAGTCCAGCGGCTCTAGCGTCTGCTTCAGTTGCATAACGATTGCCGTCTTCGTCACAGAAGCTAATGTCGCTACCTGAATTTGCGGACTGACACGCGGAAATAAATATAAAGACAGTCATACAAACGACCAGCGTCCCAAGTTTGTTATTACTGTTGGAGCAACCTGATGAGCATTGTTGTAACATGGCTGATTTCCCAATGTTGAATCTGCGACCTGGTTGTTTATCCCAGTTTTTTGCCACTCAGCCATTTCCGATTTTAGGCTGAAGGGGTTCTAAAATGTGGCTTATATCCAGTTTTACTCGCAACATCTACTTGTCGCACAATTTATATTGTCGCAAATTATGGGCGTATATATCCGCCACATTCCAAGATTTTGCGATCAGGCGTTCGGTTGTTGAGACCTGTAAAATAGCGTGATTATCTGGCTCGGTATAGCGTCCAGGGCGAAACGCACATACTCATAAGGCAATCAATAATGCTCGGACGACCTCTAACCGCATTACTATTCATCCTCATTGCTGGCTGCACCTCAAGTCTCAATGGCGCCGCTGCGCCGGACACATTGATCGCTCAGAATGTCAGCGTCCGTGACATCCGTTTTACAGGTCATAACAATGAACCATTTCATGCACGCCTATGGCACCCAACGAGCGACGATAATATTGAAACATTCGGGCAAAGTCGTATCCGCCCGGGTTATCAGGCCGTCCCCGACGGTGAGCTTTCACTGTCGAAGCCAGCCCCTCTAATTATCTTGGTTCATGGTTCTGGCGGCAGCGCAGACAGCATGGCGTGGCTTGCCCTAGGTTTGGCAAAATCCGGTGCGATTGTTGTTGCCGCTGATCATCCAGATAGCTCTGGCGGCAATCCTGAGCGTCGCAGTATTCTCGATTTATGGACACAGCCACGCGATGTGTCGCTCATGCTTGATCAGTTGAAAACAACAAAATGGGCATCACACATTGATGCTGATCGGATAAGCGTTGTTGGATTCTCGCTCGGCGGCACATCGGCGTTAATGCTTTCTGGCGCACGTCTTGAGTTTAAAAAATACCCTGAGTTTTGTGACAATCATGATGACGGCGCATGTCGCGCTTTTCGACAGCATTTTTCAAGCATGGATGATGCGTCGTTCTATGCGAAGACCAATGCTGATTACGCTGATAAGCGTTTGACCGCATCGGTAGCCATCGCGCCCGGTTTCACGGAAACAATGACGCCGGACTCTATACTAAATTTGAAGGCCCCTACGCTGATATTAACCGGCGCCAATGATCAACAATTGCCGCCGAACACACATATGGCGCCGATACGGGATTATGTTCGCTCGCCCGATGTATATAAGAGCATTATTGGCGCGCAGCATTTTAGTTTCTTGCCATTGTGCGGCCCTGATGCCGTTAACATCCTGGCGGAAACCAACGAAGAATTTGTGTGTGAAGAAGTTGGCGACAAAACACGAACCGAAATCCATGCTGAGGTGCTGGAAGAAGTAACGGGCTTTCTCTGCAGGCAAAACCGGCTGGATCAGTGCGCGAGATAATACATAAAAAATAACGCTCTGGTTGATCTGAACTATCAACCAGAGCGTCATCGGGGTCAGGCAATTTCTCCCCCACGAGCGTTGCCTGATCGGGCAGATCATTCCCCTGCTCTAACTATAAAAGCTGCAATTGGCGGCGCCATATAGGATAAATTGGCCAATCTTCGCGTACGAAAAATGCTCTATGCCTAGACACTCGCGAGGGGCAAATCGACATGATTGAGGTGTCGTTTTGCCTGCACGGCGCGCATCAAAGCCGCTTGATTGTCCATATATTGGGCAGGGGTTACACCAACGAACGTCTTGAATTCCTTGATGAAATGCGACTGGTCGTAAAAGCTTGGCCCGGCCGCAGCGCGCCAGTGTACAATCCCTTCCCGCAACCTGTCTGCGGCTCTCAAAGCTCGATATTTTCGCTGCAGCACCTTTGGCGATGCGCCAAAATATTTCTTCGCCAATCGGTCCATTTGGCGGCGCGACACCGACATTGTTTGCATCAGATGGTCGATGTTCAAATCATCGTCATTCAAGAGCCAAGTCTCGATCGCCTGTGGGTAAGGATTAATCCGACCAGTTCTACGCTCGAGGAGAGCGGCAAAATACCGATCACAAACCTTTGCCATCGTTGCCAAATCGTCAGCCTGTGTGACCTCGGCAAGTTCAACGCCGGCAACCTTGCGCGCCACATCTGTAAGATCGAGTATCTTATCTGCGGCCTCAAATGCGTTGATGCTAAACAAATGCGCCCAACCGCGCGGACGAATACCTATGCCAAACACGCGGGTCCCTGCATGAGCGTGCATTAAATAGGCGCCGCTTGTTGGACCTATCAAAAACGCAGACGTAATAGGTGTCGGCGCTCTTTCCGGCATGATCAACTCGCCCGAGCCCTCAAGCACAATACGAATATTTGCCAATTCCGCACAAATTGGCTGCATCGCGTCCGTCGGAGTCGCAAAATAATAATAAGCGCGCACATAGTCGCTTAATGCCTGATCAGGAAGAAGGTACTCCAGCTCCATTGATATCCATACTAACTAATAATGAGACGCATAAAATTTTGCATTGAAAAGACTCGACCGAAGGTTACTTTTTCCACTCGGGCATTTTTTCCATTTCTTCCTGGATCATCTCAATATACTCAGGATTTTCTGCAGCAATTTTTTGCATCGAAGTTGCCAACCGGGTTTGAACAGCAACAAAATCTTGAGACCGGCTTGCGAACATCATGCCCTTTTCTATATCGGACATGCCCTCTACGGTTTCGCTCAACGCTTCTAACTCTTTAGATGCCTTGGTGATCGCTTGCGCAGCTTTTTTAGCGCTTTTCTCATCGGTCACTTCTTCGAGCGCGTCAGCAATATTGTCCATCTGGCTAACATAAACATCGACAACTTTGCTTTTTTTCGTCTTTCCACTGACGGAAGAAGAACTGCTATCGCTGGCTTTCTCGCCGCTGCACCCGCCAAGAGCCAGAGCCGTCGTCGCAAGTGCAGTTAAAATAATGCGTTTCTTCATTTTAGGGGTCCCCTTGTTGATAGTCGCCAGCAAGTCTTTATGGCTCGATTGTAGATGTGTTGGACTAATCGTACCAGAAGTTTTCAAAGGACTGCAAACCCCAAATTTATGAGCGATTTCAGCCACTAGCCTCGACGGTCATGCCGTCAAATGCAGGCTCAACACAGGACGGAAGTTCACGCCGCAAAGTCTGATAATCCATATGGATATGCAGGTTCGTCAGGATCGCGCGGCGGGGTTTGACGCGGGCAATCCACTCCAACGCCATATCTAGATGGGCGTGGGTGGAATGCGGCTTATATTGAAGCGCATCGACGATCCATGTGTCGACGCCGCGCAGGAGATCAAAACTCTCTTCAGGCAATCCGACAACATCACTAGAATATGCAATGTCGCCAAACCGAAACCCAAGAGAATTTACCGGGCCGTGATCCTGTAAAAAAGCAATCGCAGGAATAGCGCCGCCCGGCCCTTCAATATGGAACGCCTCGCCCATTTGCGGCATGTCATGTTTGTCGAGAATAGCCGGGTAAAGACTGTCGGGTTTTTGTGTGAAGCAATAATCAAACCTGTCTAGCAAGCCCCCGGCTGTATCATCATCGATATAAACCGGAATTCGGCGGCGCATTTGCAAGGCGAAGACACGCAAATCATCAATGCCATGGCACTGATCTGCATGGTCATGAGTGAACAAAACAGCATCGAGACGTGAGCACTTCGCTGCCAAGAGCTGCGCGCGCATATCCGGTGATGTATCGACCAGAACGCTGGTGACTTTATCGTGGCAAAACCCAAACTCAGGATGTGCTTTTTCCACTAGAACAGAACAGCGTGTGCGACGGTTTTTAGGCTCACCGGGATCGCATGCGCCCCAATCGCCAGCGCCATCCTGCCCGCCAAAGCGCGGTACGCCGCCAGACGAGCCTGACCCGAGGATTGTGACACGCAAGTTTTGTTCCGATGTCATGAGCTTTCGTCCGTTCTATTCGCCCTAGAGAACAGTCGAAAGAAATTATCAGTCGTGACTTTTGCGATTTCTTCAACGCTTGTGTTTTTTAATTCAGCAAGTTTTTCCGCGACATGAACAACGTAAGCCGGTTCGTTGCGACGCCCCCGCATGGGAACTGGCGCCAGGTATGGGCAATCAGTTTCAATAATAATCCGATCTAACGGCGTCTCGGAAGCAATCGCCCGGATATCAGCGGCATTCTTAAATGTCAGAATGCCGGAAAACGAGATGTAACCACCAAGGGACAGCACCGATTTCGCCAACCCTGGCCCGCCGGTGTAGCAATGAAGGAGAGGGGTGAACGCCCCTTCCCTGTGCTCTTTTATAAGCAATGCCTCCGTTATGTAGTCCGCGTCGCGCGTATGGATAATGAGCGGTAGGCCAGTTTCCCGGGAAGCATCGATATGCGCCTTGAATACAGGCGTTTGAACATCACGGTCAGAATACTCGTAATGGAAGTCCAGTCCGCATTCACCAATGCCGATGACTTTTTCACCCTTCGCAAGGTCAACTAATTTTGCTGCTGTAAGGTCGACGTAATCTTTTGCATGATGTGGGTGGACCCCAATAGAACGCCAGATGAAATCATGGCGCGCTGCAATTTTAGCAATAGCAGGCGTTGACTCCAGATGATCTGATATTGTCAGCATGTGCGCAACGCCCGCCGCACGCGCTGCATTGATCACATCAGCAAGATCTTCTTCATATCGCTCCGAGTGCAGATTAACGTGGCTATCAACGAACATATATCACCGTAAACTCTACGCGCCTGAAAGCGCCGCGCGAAGGTCATACGACATCGCCTGGATAATCTGCCCACGGTCCAGGTTTAGCGCTTCCCCTCTTGTACTAAGAGCGGTTAATTGTTCATAAGCGCTAAGCAATGGCGCAGCGCTAAGGTCTTTTAAAGGTCCGTCCAACACTTTGCCCCGTGCGGCGGCGCGAGCGCCATCGCTAAGCGCCTGCGTAAGCGCCTCTTTGAAGATCGCCCATTTTTCATCAGCAGCTTTACCTACAAGGCGGGCGCTAATCTTACTGATATCGCCGCGCGCTCTCACCGATTCAATAAAGTCGTGGGCGAGGGTTATACCAGCGGCCCCCTCTCCGGCCGCCAGCGTCAACGCATAGCCCGGCCGACCATCAGCGTGAGCGGCAATATGTGCTGTATCCTCACGCTCCCCCAGCCCCTCCTTTTTTAAGAGCTCGGCTATGGCTGCTTCTTCAAGGGGGCGAAGGTCAATGCGCCGACAACGCGACCGGATCGTCGGCAATAGCCTTCCCGGGGTTTGAGACAAGAGCAACAAAAGAGTGTCTGCCGGTGGCTCCTCCAGAGCTTTCAAAAGAGCGTTGGCGGCATTCCGGTTGAGATCGTCAGCCGTATCAATGATCGCCACCCGATACCCCCCGAGAGCCGCTGTACGGTTAAGAAACAAAGTTAATTCGCGAATGGTTTCGACAGTAATTTCAGTCTGATACCGTGATGTTTTCTCATTCCATGCCCGCTCAGCGAC
>BQJH01000175.1 GCA_021604605.1 Hyphococcus sp. | reverse complement strand
CCGGCTTGTTACTTCCTGCCCTACAAAACACCCTTTTTTATAGCTCACCGCATTCAACGCATCATAATTCACATCGAGGAGAAACATTTCATCGCCGCCAAAGTCTTTGCCAAATTCCGGCACGCCGCGCCCTATACGTCGAGCCTCATATGACCCGGTATCGCCTTTTTCTCCATCACTGCTTTTAATTGCCCGAAATCCCAATTGGGAATGGCGCGGGTCAGGATATTGGATCAAAGCATTTTCCAACACGCCTTCCGACGCCGCAAAAACACGCAAATCTCCTTCAAGCTCAATCAGCACCTTGGCGCGGAGCTTATAAAGCGTCAGCCTTTTGACCAGCGCTTCAGCACTATCGCTATGACAATCAAGAAAATAAGCGCCGCCTTTTTCCGTCAGAAAAAAGTCAAACAGGATCTTGCCTTGCGGTGCTAAAAGCGCCGCAAAAATTGCTTTACCCTGCGCCACAGCCTGTATGTCCTGTGTAATCAACCCTTGTAGAAAATCGGCGCAATCCTCCCCGGTCAGGCGGATCACGGCGCGGTCAGGCAATTTTGAAAAATCAGTCATGGCGCGGATGTAAGCGTCTTTCCGGTAATGTCAAAATATCGGGACAAATATCCGCGCTGGACGACGCGGCGGCGGGCGCGCTAGAACCTGCCCCATGACCGAAACTTATGATCTCATTTTACGCGGCGGGACCGTCGTCAATCATGATGGCGAAGGCAAGCGCGATATTGGCGTGCGCGATGGCAAAATCGTCAGGTTGAATGTTCCTTCATCCGCTAACGCTGGGGAAATTATCGACTGTTCAGGCCTCCACATCCTGCCCGGTGTGATCGACAGTCAGGTACATTTTCGCGAACCCGGACCTGTGCATAAAGAAGATCTGGAAACCGGCAGCCGAGCAGCCGTGCTGGGCGGGGTAACGGCTGTCTTTGAAATGCCGAACACCAATCCCCTCACCGTTACCCAGGAAGCCATTGAAAACAAACTCGCACGCGCGGCCGGTAAAATCGATCATGGGGGCATGTTTTGCGACCACGCGTTTTTTGTTGGCGCCACCCATGGCAACCCGAAAGACCTTGCTGAACTGGAAATGTTACCCGGCGTATCCGGCGTCAAAATATTCATGGGCGCGTCTACCGGTGACTTGCTAGTTGAGGATGATGCGGGCGTTCGTGAAGTGCTGGCCCATGGCCGGCGCCGGGTCGCGATCCATTCCGAAGACGAATATCTTTTGCGTGAAGGAAAGTCTCTACGGCGCCTTGGCGACTGGACCTCACACCCCGAAGCGCGCAGCGTCGAGGCGGCCGTACGCTGCACCAGCCGATTAATCAAACTGGCGCGCGAAACAGGGCGGCGCATTCACGTCTTACATATTTCTACTGCAGACGAAGTGCCCATGCTGGCGGCGGCAAAAGACATCGCCACCGCAGAAGTTTTGCCGAACCATTTAACACTGGCGGCGCCAGATTGTTATGAAGAGCTAAAAGGTCTCGCCCAACAAAACCCGCCTGTCAGGGACAAAACCCATCAGGACGGATTGTGGCAAGGCGTTATCAATGGCGTTTTTGACGTGATGGCGACAGACCATGCGCCGCATACATTGGAAGAAAAATCAAAAGAATATCCGATTTCTCCATCAGGCATGCCCGGCGTGCAAACGCTTGTGCCGCTGATGCTTAATCACGTCGCTGAAGGGCGCTTAACGCTCGCCCGGTTTGTTGATCTGGTTTGTCATGGACCACAACGGGTTTTTGGGATTGCAGGAAAAGGGCGCATCGCCTCAGGCTATGACGCTGACTTTACGATCGTCGATCTAAAAGCAAAGCGCACGATCCACAATAATGACCAGGCGACAAAATCTGGCTGGACGCCCTATGACGGCAAAACGGTTCAGGGCTGGCCCATCGGCACCATCATCCGTGGGCGGCGCGTCATGTGGCAGGATGAAATTCTAAGCGAAGCTCAAGGCGCACCTGTCAGGTTTCAGGAAACACTATAGGTCCATATTCAAGCCAAGAATGCTCAATAGAAGATAGCTTGCAAGCATTCTTAGACCGTCAAAATTCGTCGCCATCAAAAACAAAAATAAAAAACCCAGGAAGGCGCATAGAGCTGCATGCTTACTGCGTAGCGTTTCAAGAAATGTCGTTGAAATCGTTGGCATAGGCAGCAACCTCACTACATACCAAACCAACATACCCAATAAAATGCCGCCTATAATATCTGTCGGATGATGCACCCCAAGATAGATACGCGGGAAAAGAATAATCAGCCCGGCCCAGACTGCAGCAAAAATGCCAATGGTGCGATCACGAGCAAAAATAATGCACGCGATTGTAGTCATTAATACTGCATGGTCGCTCGGGAACGAGCTATCCATAATGCGAAACTCACTGATGCCGGCATCTGACAGCAGCTTTACCGGACGGTCGCGATGCGGCAAAAACAATTGCAACAGCCTGGCGGTGAAAATTGATGTGAATATGGCCGTTACTGAGCGAATGATAAAAACATTATCAGCTCGATTGTTCTTTAAACCCGTTCGGCTAATTGCAGCGACAAGCAGCGCACACAATATCGCGCCTTTAAACAGTTGATTGCCTGACAGCATTCTGATGAAAGCTGCGACTGACGGAGCCGCCTCACGGACATCGTTCATCATCAATGCAAGGGTGTATTCAACCAACATGTGATTTTCCGTGATTACAGAACGCGCCCAAGCGGGATTCTTCTAGACAATTGAATACGTCATAAGTTGATAACGATGGTTTAAAAATCAGCCTTGTCGGAGATTTGGTTTAACCGGCCGCGCGCTGTTTGAGGCGGCATATGCTTTGTTCAGTATTTGGTAGGCTAAATGAAGATTTTATTCTGTATGGGTAATAATAAGATTAACTACTGAAGTTCGTTAATATCGCCCTGCCAGATAAACGGAGCATTCTCTTCTTCATTCATCGCTTCATGTAATGGCGCTGTAAGACGGGCGATGATCGCTTCTCCGCGCGCAGCACGCGCGGCCGCATGGTCACGAGCGCGACGTTCGCAATATTCAAAATGCTGCTGGGCCGCGCGATATCCTTTGTTGAAACTGGCAACCATTTCCTCGCGCAACGCGGGTTGCGGTTCTTCCAGCTCGATGAGTTTCTTCATTCGCTCACGCCAGATATCACCTTCAAAGCGAGGCTCGCAGCTGCGTCTTATATGGTGCAATTCGCCAAAAATAGACGCAAGCGAAACAAGGTCCGTTTTGCGGTGCTGGTAATTATCAACGGTCTGCGCCAACGCGCCTCCAGCCACAAAGGCCGAAAGGGCAGCGATAATACTCACCTTGATAAATCTCGCGCTCATCATCATTCTTCCTGACCAGCCAATTATAGCCAATTCATGACCCTTTTCGAGCCGCATCGCGAATTTTAACCGCCCGCCCGATTGCCTGGCGCGTCACATCCCAGGACATCCGCGAAATCGCCTTTTCTATCGAGACAAATTCCGCCTCAGCGGCGTCATCTCCCGCTACTGGCTCGCCTGAGACCCACTCCGCTACATAATCGATAATGACCGTGTGGCTGGTAAAGCCATCCTGTTCCTCATCAGATTGGAGGCCGTCAAAAGCCCCCAACAACCCCACCAGTTGGATTTCCAGCCCGGTTTCCTCGCGTACTTCCCGGATGGCGGCGTCTTCAAGCTTTTCCCCATAGTGGAGCCCCCCGCCGGGAATGGACCACGCCCCCAAAAAGGGCTCTTTCCCACGCTTGATAATCAACACCTCATCATCGTCTCGAAATACGACAGCGCCGACACCTACTGAAATTACCTGTTTCATGTTCATGAATCGCTCTTTAACCTGAAAGCATGTGTGGACGATACCGCTTAAAAACCCCGCCCTCTGAAGTCGCGAGCTTGTTTGACGTTGATGTGCGCGATAATTTTCCGCCGCGCTACAACGTGGCGCCGACGCAGCCCATCGCCATCATCAGACAAAGCGAGAGGCGCCAGCGAGAGTATGCCTTGGCGCGTTGGGGCTTTATCCCGGAATGGGCGAAGAAAGACTATCTCGACCGCATGGGCGGGCGCCCGTTGATTAATGCACGAGCGGAAACAGCCCATGAAAAACCTACCTTTAAAAACGCCTTCAAACGACGGCGGTGCCTCATCCCTGCTGACGGGTTTTACGAATGGACGAAAACCGCCGATGGCGCCAAGCAACCGTTTTCTATCACCCAGGCTGACAGTGGCTTGTTCGCCATGGCCGGCATATGGGAAACGGCTATCGATCCGGACGGTGGGGAGATGGACACGGTCGCGATTTTGACCATTGGCGCCGGGCCGGATCTGAAATCCATTCACGCACGCGAACCCGTTGTCATTGCGCCGGAACATTTTGCCCTGTGGGTTGAAGGCGATGAGAGAGACACAAAAGCGATTGCGCAATTGCTTGCGCCCGCGCCAGAAGGGCACTGGGCGTATCACCCGGTATCAACAGCTGTGAACTCCCCTCGCAATGATGGCCCAGAACTGGCCGAACCTATCGCCGCTTAACTCATTTCAACACTCATTCTGTAAAAGCACGCCATTCAAACAAGAAAGCGCGATGTTCAGCATTACAAAAAGCAAACTTCCACTTGATGCTTTCCTATGCAGCTACGCTGCTACGGAAGGGTGTTACACTGATTGTTATTCTACGGATATTAACCACGACATCGACTTGTCAGAGTTTGTTTCAACTTTTTACGTGACCTGGTTATTCAAACTCGAACGCTTCATTCTCAAATATGCGGTTTCAAAGCCATCGACGGATAATGAGGCCCATGAAGTCAGCAATGGACAAACTGACGCCTTCGCCGCCTGGACAGTCGAACAACGCGCAGAGAACCAGTTGTTGATGTGTGATTTTGCGGATCAAACACGCTCGTGGTTTATGGTCGCTCCGCTTTTAGATAGCGGACAAACCGCAACGCGGCTGTACTTTGGCTCAGCCGTCGTCCCGAAAAAAGTGAGTGAAAATAAAAAACCGTCCATCGGTTTTGCGTTCACCATCATGCTTGGATTTCATAAACTATATTCGCGCGCACTTTTATCGGCGGCAAAAGCAAAATTGGTGCGAACATCAAAATAGGGTTTTTGAACGGCCCGCCTTTTCAACGCTTCGCCATCTCGGCCATCACTTGTTTGATATAAGCGTCCACATCAAGATCACCTGAAGCACGACCTTTAATGCGTTCTTTCACCTTGTGCGGGATGGCGCCGGGGTCAATTGGCCCCGCCGCGGTCACCGTAGCGCGGATCAAGGCTTTCAACGCCTCTTCCTCGCCTTCAGGTTTCCAATCCGATTTTTTATCCGCCATCGGAATATCCTTTAGTTTAAAAGCGCACCTGCTGGCGGCGTGTTTGGCGCATCGCCGCCCAGCGTGTAGAGATCGCGACTGGCGACACTCTTGCCATTGATGGTCAGGGCGTCGTCATCAGCAGAGATTGTCAACGCTTCTCCATCATTGATCTTACCGGCAAGGAGAAGCTCAGCCAATGGGTCCTGCAATTTTTTCTGTATGACACGCTTTAAAGGCCGTGCGCCATAGACAGGATCATAACCTTTATCGCCCAACCAGGCGCGCGCCTTATCATCCAGCTCGATGGTGATCTTTCGATCCGTCAGCAACCCTTGCAAACGCCCAATCTGAATATCAACAATCGCATCCATGTGGCTGCGCGCCAGACGGTGGAAAAGGATAATCTCATCAAGGCGGTTCAAAAATTCCGGACGGAATTTTGCCCGCACAGCCTCCATCACCAGACCACGCGCTGCTTCAGAGCTTTCGCCTTCTGGCTGAGCGGCCAGATGTTCCGCCCCGAGATTAGAGGTCATGATGATCAGCGTGTTTTTAAAATCCACCGTATGGCCCTGCCCGTCGGTCAGGCGACCATCGTCGAGCACCTGCAACAAGACATTGAAAACATCCGGGTGGGCTTTTTCAACTTCGTCAAAAAGCACGACCTGATAAGGCCGACGGCGCACACGTTCGGTCAACACGCCGCCCTCTTCATAACCGACATAGCCGGGAGGGGCGCCGATCAACCGCGCGACGGAATGTTTTTCCATAAACTCAGACATGTCGATGCGGGCAATCGCGGTTTCATCATCAAAAAGATATTCCGCGAGCG
>BQJH01000174.1 GCA_021604605.1 Hyphococcus sp. | reverse complement strand
ATTCCTTTTTCACCCAATGACCGGCAGGATGAACACTGTCTGACTGCGCCACAAATGCCCGTGTTAATCGCTGGTCATTTATCAGGATGCTGACATGATACAAATTATCCGATTGATCAATGATGTAACCGAGTTCAAGCTCTGTTTGCTGACCAACACCATCCACCTGCTGGATACCACCGATACCCGGATTGTTATCAGCCGCCAAGATTTTTGCAGCAAATAATGGGTTGGCCGCCTCCTGAACCGCAAATCCTTCAAGGCGCAGGTTTTCGGTCAAGGCTTTGCCAAACGGATCATTCGCCGCATGACGCAGATTAAACTGCGTGTTTGCTGCTGAATACAAACGCATTAACTGGGCTGTCACATCATCAGCCATTGCTTTGCTGTATTGCGGTGACGGGTTTTGAATGAAACTGCCATACGGTTGTGTTGCGCAGCCGCCCAGAACAAATACCAGGGCCAGGATTAAAATATTGAGTCGCATGCTTAATTCCCCCGCGTAATCGTCACCCGGCTTTGATTGCCGCCCACACCGGCAATCAGAATCGCCTTATCAAAAACCGTATCCACGATATAGCGATCCCCTTGCAGGCGGTAATTGACCATCACCGTTTCATCTTGGCTCAAGAATCCACCTTCCTTGCGTAACAGCAATAAGGTCGGCGCTTCAGTCTGCGCCATGATTTTGGGCATTTGTATAATGGTTTTCTGGCCATCGTTATACACACGAACGGGCTTCCAGGCAGCACTACCGGATACAGAATAGGCAAAGTCCAGATTACCCAGATATTCTCCGGTTTGCGGCAGAGTGCGCGAGCGTTTGATTTCCATGGCATGGCTTTCTTTTGCTTTGATCGCATCCCATTTGGCCAGCGCATCTTCCGGATAAATAAAACCGACTCTCGGCATGAATTCACGCCGGTGGGATCGCAGCCGCATGTGATACGTGCGCCGATTGGTGGTTACCACCAAGGATGTTTCCAGCCCGACATCCATGGGTTTGACGATCAAATGCTGCACTTCGGCAGCACCCTGACCCGTCACCGCCGGTTCAATCAACCAGCGCGCCTGATCGCCCAGATGGATGGAATTGACCTGCTCACCCGGCTGCAATTCAATATCGCATACCTGCAATACTGCACACACGATGCTCGGTTGCTGCGAACCAAACAGGAAGCGGATCGAACCGTCGGGTCCCGCTACCGGCTTCATGCCGCCGGCATTACTTGCCTGCCATTTTTTGGCCAGTGCAATCGCGGAGCGCTCCTGTGGCGTTAATTGGGGGTTCTTCCCGGTAAAATACGCATCGTACAAATTACTGGCATGCACCGGAAGAATCAGGCATGTGACGCAACTTAACATGATTAAAGGTTTCATCATTGGCGGCCTCTTTACGTTTGCTTCGACCAGGAGAAATCCTGGATATAGATACCCAGCGGGTTGTTTCTAATCTGCTCTTCTGTCGTGCTTTGTATCGGCGGCCTGTTATACACTCTGAGCAAAGCTCGCATCTTGTATGGTTGCTCAGTTAAATGCCCCTGCCGGTCGTAGACTTTTTCCAGCCAGTCGACCTGCCAGGTCTCAAGCGACTGTGGAATAACCGAGATGATTTCTACATTCACCGTCTGCGTTTCAGCCCGTTTAAAAGGGCTGCTTTCTTCCGTGCCATTGAACCATTCGTTGGCCTTTGCAGTGGCCGGATCATTCGTTGACAGCATGGCATACACACGAAAGATGGCGCGCCGTTGCAGCGCAATATCGGGTGTGACCATACGCAAATCATTAATAAATGCTGCGACAGATGCATGCACAACACGCTGATCGGTCACAGCTGCGACATCCGCGCGGGAAACCGCCACCGCTTCACCCAGTTTATTGACCTGCACCACATAAGGTATGAATTTTGACTGGCTGCCGATGGCAATCACACCGCCCACCCCTGCCAGCGCAATCATCAGACAGAGTAGCGCCAGCATTTGCCACATGTTGCGCGAAGCCTGTACTGAACGCATATGGTCGTTCCAGGTGCGCCTTGCTGACAGGTATGGATTGTCATTCTCCCCTTCACGTCGACCACCTTCCATAGGCTCATCATCTTGGCGGACTTGCTTGTCAGCTTTTAACTTAAAAAAATCACTCATTACATTCATGCGGCAACTCCATCATAAGATAACGTTAACCCTTTAATCGCCAACCATTCGCTCACCCACTTGTCGCCATATTTGTCAGTCAGGTTTTTAATCGTGGCAATCGACTCCTTGTCGGTTGATCCGACAAAAGCCAGTGCTACTGGACCAAGTGCCAGATCGTAAAGCCGCCTGCCATTTTCGGACACGGTGTAGTATTGCTGCTTTGGGATTGCGGAAGCCAAAATCTCAATCTGGCGATTGTTGAGCCCCATGCGCCGGTAAAGTGCGGCGGCTTCTTCATCACGCGCAAATACGTTGGGCAGAAAGATTTTTGTTGCAGTGGACTCGACGATCACATCCAGAATGCCGCTGGTTGCTGCATCAGACAGGCTTTGTGTCGCCATTAGCACCAGGCAATTGGCTTTACGCATGACTTTGAGCCATTCGCGAATCTTGGCGCGAAACACCGGATGACCGAGCATCAGCCAGGCTTCATCCAGAATAATGGCCGCTGGCTGGCCATGGAGGTTCCGCTCAATACGGCGGAATAGATACAGCAGGGTTGGTAGCGCATATTTCTCACCGAGATTCATCAATTCCTCGATCTCGAACGTGATGAATGTCGAAAGACTTAATCCGTCGTGTTCAGCATCGAGCAAATGCCCCATCATGCCATCTATGGTGTATTGTCTTAATGCTTCACGTATCGCTTCATCCTGGATAGTGACCAGAAAGTCCGATAATGTATGCGAGCCGCTTTGATGCATATTGGCAATGGCCTGGCTGATTTCGTTGCGCTGCAATGGCGTAACTGTCACACCATTCAATTCAACCATGGTGCAAATCCATTCCAGCGCCCACGCGCGATCTCCTTTTGAATCCAGAAACTGCAATGGACAGAAAGACAGTGATTCATCATCACCCGCCACGGTAAAATGCTGACCACCCACGGCCTTGGTCAGTGGATACATCGATAGGCCCTTATCAAAGCAATAAATCGACATACCTTTGTAGCGCCTCAATTGTGCGGCAATCAGTGCCAGATGCGTGGATTTACCAGCACCTGTGGGCCCAAACATAAAGGTGTGACCCAGGTCACGCACATGCAGATTCAATCGAAAAGGTGTTGCACCTTGCGTCACACAATGCATCAAGGGTGGCGAATCGGGTGGATACATCGGACACGGCGCATTTTGCTGCCCTGTCCAGATAGTATTGACCGGCAACAAATCCGACAGATTCATGGTGTTGATCAGCGGTCGACGAACATTTTCTACGCCATGACCTGGCAGGCTGCCAAGATACGCATCCATCGTGTTGACCGTCTCAACCCGTGCGGCAAATCCCAGATGATTGATTGCTTTTTCCACTTTACGCCCGGCTTCTTCCAACTCAACCCGGCCTTCCATCATCAGCACAACCACGCTGGTATAGTACCCTTGGCCGACAAAACCGCTATTGGTTTCTGCAATCGCTGATTGCGCATCTTCGGTCATATTCAGTGCATCTTCATCAATCACACTGCTTTGCAGGTTAAATACCTGGTCAAAGAAACCGCGGACTTTTTGTTTCCATCGTCTGCGGTACTTGTCCAGATGATTAATGGCTTCATGCGCATCGAGAAAGATAAACCGCGATGACCAGCGGTAGACGCCCGGCAGTTCGGACAACAGATTTAACATGCCCGGCGATGATTCCAGTGGAAAGCCCTCAATCGAGACGACTTGCACAAAGTTGCGGCCAATTTTAGGCACCACCCCGCCCCACATTTCCTGGCCACCCAATATGGTGTCCAGATACACCGGATTGGCAGGCAACACCATTGGGTGATCACGCCCGGTAATGCATAACTGCAGCCATTGCAGGAAGTCATCATGGGTGATGTTTGTATTTTCTTCAGTGACCAGCTTGCGGCTTTTTAAGCGCGTCATCTCAAAAGCACTGGACAAGCGGGATTCAAAGTTGGCGCATTCACGCTGAAAATATTCCAGCAATCCCTTTGTGCGGGATTTCTGATCGGGTGACTGGCTGTCGTCATCAAACATCAGTTCAACGAATTTGCGCTGTGCCAGCAATGGCGGCAGATACGTGAGTGTCAGGACAAAACAACTCTCATACAATGTACCGAGACGCTCAAACAGTTCACGCCGTTCCTGGTCAATTGCAGCCGTCACGGCGTCGGGATAATTGGACAGAGCAATATCCGAATAACCCTGCGCGGGTTTACGGATGGCATCGACATGTATCATCCAGCCATTACCCAAGCGTGACAATGCCTGGTTAATCCTAAATGACACGCGTTCACGCTCTGTATCGGTACTGCTTGCGGTATCATCTCCACAGAATATCCAGGCTGCCATTAATGCGCCGTTCTTGCCGACAATCACCCCATCTTCCACCACCGCCGCATAAACCAACAGATCGGCAAAACCGGTCTCTTTTGTGCGATGTTTGTCTAGCTTGAATTCTTTCCCGGTATCACGGATACGCACAAACAATATCAAGAGCAACACGGCACCCAGTAATGCGATGAGGATGGTAATAGCAGAGATCATGGATGCTGTTTTTCCTGTTGGCGAGTATTTTGGTGAAACGGCGTGCTGCGCGCTGGATAGTATTTCTTGTAGCGGTACTGGCGCAGATAAACATGACGCAGCATTGGGTCATACTTGGCCATTAAACGCAGCGCAAACAAAGCAAAAACCCACAACGCAATGCCAAAAACCGTGGCCTTGAGTTCCATCGCAACAAAGATGGATGTGGCTGCAATCAGGATAGAGAACATGACCAGTTCGCGATCGCCACCCATAAACAGGTTGGGGCGGTTTCCCGATTGACGGATAGGTATGGTTCGCAATGCCATTGCAGCACCTCCTATTGTTGTGTATTAACGCTAGCTTCCTGGTTCTGGGGTATTCCACCCGGTATCACCGCACCCTGAAACAGATTGGTCATGATGTTGTTGGCACCCACCAATAACGCCATCACCAGTATGATAAAAATCAACGTACGGAAAAACGCATTGAGTTCACCGCCAAAGATCAGAATGCCGCCTGCGACAACAATGCCGACGATGGATAAGGTAAACGCCACCGGACCGGTGACAGAATTTCTCAGATTAACCAGCCAGGATTCATAGGGAAGCGCGCCACCTGCGCCAACAGCTGCTTGTGCGTTATCTGCCAGCAATAACAGAACAGACGAGATAATGATCGAGAAGAAACAAAAAGAAGTAGAGATACCCTTGATATGAATCAGCTTCATTGACCGGCTCCTATGAATGATTTACAGCTTTTTGATTTGATAACTGCCTCTTCTAAAACCTTGTACTTCGATAACCTGTTGAATTTGTCTGCCCTGTGCTGTACGCATGATATGCACGACCATATCAACCGCTTCAGCGATTAATGGTTTGATTTCCGCAGGGGCATGGTTATTGCGTGAAATGAGTGATTCCAGACGAGTGAGTCCAGACAATGCATCATTGGCATGCAGCGTGGCCGCCCCGCCTTCATGACCGGTGTTCCAGGCATCGAGAAGATCGAGTGCTTCCGCGCCTCTGACTTCACCGACCAGAATACGGTCCGGACGCATACGCAAGGTTGTTTTGAGTAATTGCGTCATACCGACATCGAGGGTGGCGTGGTACTGGACGAAATTCTGTGCGGCGCATTGGATCTCGCCGGTATCCTCCAAGATGAAAATGCGCTCATCGGGATTCTGTTCGACCATTTCACTGATAATGGCGTTAATCAATGTGGTCTTGCCAGAACCGGTACCGCCAATCACTAGGATATTGCGGTGCTTGCGCACGGCATCTTTAATCACATCACCGTATTTTGGCGGCAAAACACCGGTTTCTACATAGTGATCGAGCGTAAAAATTTTGATGGCTTTTTTACGGATGGCAAACGTGGGAGATGAAACAACGGGCGGTAATTGTCCGGCAAAACGGGAATTATCGAGTGGAAATTCGCCTTCGATAATCGGGTTGAATCGAGTGACTTCTTTGCCGTGGAATCCTGCGACCGTTTTGATGACGGCCTCG
>BQJH01000173.1 GCA_021604605.1 Hyphococcus sp. | reverse complement strand
CTGGTCAAATATGTCGAAGCCGGTTGGCTGGGCAAAAAAACAGGCCGCGGATTTTATGATTATTCGAGTGGGACGCCACAACCCACGAGATAGTCTATTATTTGATTCCTGCTGAAATTATTGGTCTACTCACCATTGTCTGGCGCGATTGCCGCGCCATTATCATGGAAGGGTATCTATGTCAGTCGCACGCGTTACCGAAATTATCTGCGGGTCTAAAAAAAGTTTTCAAGATGCTATCGAAACCGGCATCGAACGCGCCAACAAAACCCTGTCAAACATCGAGGGCGCATGGGTGAAAGATCAATCACTCATTATGGATAACGGGAAAATCAAAGAATACCGAGTGATCCTGAAAGTCACTTTTGTTCTAAAAGACTAGGTCACTCAAAAAAAACGGCCGCTTCTTGCGGCCGTTTTTCTCTATTCTCTCACTACTTTTTCTCTTTATGCGTCACCGTCAAGCCCAGCACATCTGGTAAGGTCGCTGGTGAAACCGCGCCTGATTGCAAAGCTGAAAATGCGACCGGATCAGCCGGATCAGCAACGATTTCCAGCGTCCCGCCTCTTGCAACAAAATCCGCAACCGCATCAACGTAAGCGGCAATCTTCGGGTTCATCATTGCGCCTTGCGCCCCTGCCAAACGGATCATCCCCGACGCCGAGGCGCGCAAATCTTCTCCGCTGCCGCCCATCTGAAGGGCTGACAAAGCAAAAATTGCATCCAGTGCTTTCTCATCCGCCAGCGTAAGGCTCAAGCCATTTAATGTGCCGAGCGCCGCCACAACATTGTCCGCCCCATTTTCCTGCGCAGCGGCGATATCATCGAGCTTCAACCCGCCTAACCCAAACCCCATCGCAATATCAGCAAATCCGTTCATGTTTGCGACATAATCAAAATCACCGACGCCGGACTTAGTGTTCCAGTTCCACTCGGCAAAACCATCCCCTGTCACATTGTCGAGACCGTACTCGTTTAAAACGGCGAGCGTGTCTTCATCACCGTCAACAGCATAGGCGGTGAAATCATAAACCGCACCTTTACTGTCAGCCCGGAATTTTGACGGGATCAACCAGGTAAATTCCGCTGCTGAAATTGTTGCTTCATCAAGGGTTGCCGCTTTCTTACCGTTGATTTGCGTGACAATGTCTGTGGCTTTCACCGTACCAAGGTCAATCAGATCCTTAGCAGAAACGGGCGGCTCTTCTCCCTTGAGGCCCCACCCCATCAGACCGGAAAAGTCGATATCACGCCATTCCATGGACTTCATCTCAACACTCTGGTTGGCCGGCGCGATAAAATTCCGCAATGGACTGCTCAAAATCATAGCCCCTTGCGGGCCCATTGCAGCGCCCATCTGTGCAAGCGTCTCTGGTGATTGATCCACCTGATAAGAAAGGCCGTTTGCAATGATCGCCCCCAATCGTCCACCACTTAAACCAACAAACCGAAGGTCAGGCGCTGCGAGCGCAACCGACGCAGCATCAGCCTCATTCGCGGCCAATGAAAAGTCTTTGAAATAAAGCCCGGCAAGATTAACGGCATTAAAGAAACGCGCTGCCTCATTGCCAGAACCGGTTCCTTCGACACCGCCTTGACGGATCGCCATTTGATCAAACTCGACGCCGCCAATTGAGAACGCACCCTCTCCGTCTTCAAAGCCGTTGGCGGATACGTTGAGGAGGCGTACTTTCTGGAACACCGTTTCAAACGGCGCATCTACACCAGCATCGGTCGCTGCTTTGATGCGATCAATTGCGTCGAGATCAACGCCAAAAAATTCAGCGCGTTCGACATTGACGCTTTCCCCGTCCTTGGCGTCTGCAAATTTTAAATTGGTGACGACTGTCGCGCCCAGTTTTTCATCAAACTCAGCCCTGTCATAGGAAGGACGAGCGCCAGCCGGGATCAAGGCCAGCAACTTATCAATATCTACTGCCTCTGCATTTTTTAGCTTAAAGCCAGAATCGAGCGGTGAGGCGCTATCGGTCTTTGCCGCCTTGGCGCTTGCTTCTGTTTGAGGCGCAGCGCCATCATCATCTTTTTTACTGCAAGCGACCAACGCCACGGCAGCGAGCCCAACAACCAAAATATTTGAAAACTTCACGTCTGTTCCTCCCAATCGAGCTCACTTTTCAGCTCGTGATGTGTATTTGATAATTTCCTTGAAGGCTCGCCTTGGAAAAGGCAACCCACTGGCCCGCGCCTTACGGAATAGTAGACTTTACAAGCCTTATTGCTTCAGGGCTTGTCCAGTCCGCCTCACCCACAAGGCGGCCTACCTCCTGGCCTTGGGCGTCATAAAGAATGCTGACGGGCAAGACATTGGCCCCACCGATCGCACTTGTGAAAGCCAATCTGGGGTCTGCATATAGCTTGAGATGGGCGATATTGAGGCGATCCAGAAACTCCTGCGCGACCTCGGGGCCTCGAGGGTCGGCGGCAATAGCAACCACTTCAAACTTGTTACTACCGAGCTGCTCTTGCAGTTTATCGAGCGAAGGTAATTCTTTCAAACAGGGCGCACACCATGTCGCCCAGAAATTGACCAATACGGCCCGGCCACGAAAATCATTCAGCATTTTAGCCTCGCCCTCATATTCGAAAGCGATTTTTGGCGCGCCACGCGGCGGGAACGCATAGACAAAATCTGCCATTTCTCCGGTCAAGAGGGAGCGGTCATGCTTTAAGGCTGAGGGCGCGCTCGGATTTGATGGCTGGACGCTGGCGGCAATAATAAAGTACACGAGCGCGACAAGCCCGATGCCGCCCCATAACATCAGCCAAAATCGTGGTTGTTTAAAAACCTCCACAAGCACCCCTTTTTCCTACACTATAGTAACGCCATGACAGATAAGACAGATAACAAAGAAAACCAGATGTGGGGCGGCCGTTTTTCTAGCGGGCCCGCCGCCATTATGGAGGAGATAAACGCCTCGATTGATATTGACCAGCGTTTATGGCGCGAAGATATCGCCGGATCAAAGGCCCACGCCGCTATGCTCGCGGACGTTGGCATTATCTCCGATGACGACAATCAGAAAATTCAAGCCGGCCTTGACCAGATTGCCGGGGAACTGGAACGCGGTGAGTTTCAGTTTTCAAAAGCGCTTGAAGATATCCACATGAATATCGAAGCGCGCCTGAAAGAAATCGCCGGGGAGCCTGCCGGACGGCTTCACACAGCGCGCTCTCGCAATGATCAGGTTGCTGTAGATTTCAGATTGTGGACGCGCGGCGCCTGCAATGACGCACAACAGGCGTTAAACGAATTAATGCGCACGCTGGCTGAAAAAGCAAAACTTTATGCTGACACAGTCATGCCGGGGTTTACACATCTACAAACCGCGCAACCGGTAACCTTTGGACACCATCTACTTGCTTATGTGGAAATGTTCTCGCGCGACGCAAAGCGGTTTCAGAACGCTTACGCGCGGATGAATGAGAGCCCGCTTGGGGCCGCTGCATTGGCAGGAACATCTTTCCCGATAGACAGACACGCCACCGCAACGGCTCTTGGTTTTGAGAAACCATGTGCAAACTCATTAGACGCTGTTTCTTCCCGTGACTTTGCTTTGGAAACGCTCAGCGCGGCGGCGATTACCGCCACCCATCTTTCCCGGTTGGCCGAAGAACTTGTCTTATGGGCGTCACCGCATTTTGGATTTGTCCGATTGTCTGATGCGTTCTCAACTGGCTCGTCCATCATGCCACAAAAACGCAACCCGGATGCGGCGGAGCTTGTGCGCGCAAAAGCTGGCAGGATTATCGCATCCCTCAACAATTTATTCATCGTCATGAAAGGTCTGCCTCTCGCATACTCCAAAGATATGCAGGAAGATAAGGCCGCTACGTTCGAGGGCATGGATGCCTTGTCTCTTGGCCTGGCGGCGATGGCGGGCATGATTGGCGATCTGGAAGCCGACAAAGAAGCAATGAAACAAGCAGCCGGGCGGGGATATTCAACCGCAACCGATCTTGCAGACTGGCTTGTACGCACGCTGAACATGCCGTTCCGGGACGCGCATCATGTAACCGGGGCAGCCGTTGCGCACGCAGAAAAACTGGGCTTGCCATTAGATCAGCTTACACTTAGCGACTTGCAAAAAATTGAACCTAAAATTACGCAGGACGTTTATGCGGTTCTAAGCGTTGAAGCTTCTGTTGCCTCTCGCACATCGCACGGTGGAACGGCGCCGGATAATGTGAGACAAGAAGCTGACAAGTGGCTATCTTTACTGAACAGGGACAATGCATAATGCGCGGTATTATTATTTTGATGGCTTTATTATTCGTTGTTGTTTCTTGCGGCAAAAAGGCGCCATTAAGACCGCCAGAAGAGCCTCCTGAAAACACAACCGAATAAAACCTTGCACCATTTTACTTATCATGATGATCGTCTGTTTGCAGAGGATATTGACCTGACGGCGTTAGCTGAACAAATCGGCACGCCGTTTTACCTCTATTCCGAAGCAACATTGAGACGCCATATCAGCGTCTTCAGGGACGCCTTTAAAGACACTAATGCGCTGATCGCGTATTCTGTAAAAGCCAATTCCAACTTGGCCGTTTTGAAAGTATTGGCGAGCGAAGACGCGGGCGCCGATGTCGTCTCCGGCGGAGAATTACAGCGCGCCTTGAAAGCGGGCATTCCTCCTGAAAAGATCGTCTTTTCAGGGGTTGGTAAAACCGTCGATGAAATCACGATGGCGCTGAATGTTGGCATCTATCAGTTTAACGTAGAGTCAGAACCCGAACTGAACGCCATCAACGCCCTTGCCGGCGGCGCCAACAAAAAAGCCCCCATTGCCCTGCGCATCAACCCGGATGTCGCGGCTGGCGGCCATGAAAAAATCTCGACCGGAAAATCCGAAGACAAGTTTGGCATTCCCTGGTCACAAGCAAGAGAGCTCTACGCAAAGGCCCGGGCTATGGAGGCCATCGCAATAAAAGGCGTTGACCTTCATATTGGATCACAGATCGATAACCTCGCCCCGTTTGAGACTGCGTTTAAAAAAATAGCAGCGTTGATCGATACATTGCGCGCCGATGGGTGTGCGATTGAGCGGCTTGATCTCGGCGGCGGGCTCGGCATCCCTTACGGAGAAGGCGCCGCGCCGCCACACCCCGACGCTTATGCACAAATGATCAAACAGGTCACCGCGCCCCTTAATGTTCAACTGATTTTTGAACCCGGTCGGATGATTGCAGGCAATGCCGGTATTCTCGTTACACGGACGACTTACGTTAAGAATGGCGAAGAACGAAAGTTTCTAATTCTTGACGCTGCGATGAACGACCTTATTCGCCCGGCGCTTTATGACGCCTATCATGATATTTGGCCGGTCGTGCGCGAACCCGAAACGCCATTGGAAAAATATGATGTTGTGGGGCCAATCTGCGAGTCGAGTGATCGATTTGCAAAAGCGCGAGAATTACCTGCCGCAAAACCCGGCGATCTGTTTGCCATTATGTCAGCGGGCGCTTACGGCGCCTCCCAGACATCACAATATAATTCCCGCCCGCTCGTTCCTGAAATATTGGTAAGCGGTGAGCGCTATAGCGTTATCCGACGGCGCCCGGACTTTGAAACGATGATTGCCGGAGAAGAAATACCTGACTGGCTTGGCTAAAAATAACCTGCAATCAGAAAATTATTATAGACAATCCAGGCATTGCCCGTCGTCGCAACGCCAAACATGGTCAACACGAACCAGTGAGGGAACCACAAAACCATAATGCTGATTACCAGTTGCAAGGCCAGCTTGCCGACAATCCAGGCGTCGCCTGCGTGCTCCATCGCCAGACGAACGACTGGGTTTGCTTCTGTCCCGGCCCCACTCTCGATAGCCATAGTCGTAGAATAAATATCCGCCAGACCAACCAGATTATAAATGATGATGAGCGCCAACGCCGTGCGGCTACCCCAAATTGAAGCCCGAGAGCGCGCAGCGTCATCTCTCAGACGGCCGCGTTTGAGTAACCCGAAGGATCGCACCAAAATAGTCTCCCAGTCATTAACCATACGCGCCGCGAAACCGGCCTGAATGCGCCCAAAGAACCTATGAACAGGATAAATGGATCATGCTCAAGTCGACGCGGGCCAATCAGCGCGATATGGTGCAAGAAGTATGACGACTGAGTTGGCACAGCCTCCGGCGGCGAAACCCCGCACGCCCGGCGAAACGTCGATATTTTTGGCGCGGGCATTCCTTTTTTGGGAACGGCTTTGGCCTGCCTC
>BQJH01000172.1 GCA_021604605.1 Hyphococcus sp. | reverse complement strand
TCTGCATTCAATAATTCCTGCTCGGCGTCGAGCACATCCAGTGTCGTGCGCGTCCCTAGTTCCGCTTCCTGACTGACACCACGCAGCGCCAGTTGATTGGCGTCAACAGCCGCCTGTGATGACTTGATCACGGCGCGGGCCACTGCAAGACGCTCCCAGGCAGAAGTTACGTTTTGCGTAACCTGGCGTTCCGCTTCCGTGATGCGAGACTTGTCGCTGGCATGAAGCGCTTTTGCTTCACGCACTTTAGAATGATTGAGCCCGCCTTGAAAAATTGGAATGCTCGCCCTTGCGCCATAGGCAAACTGCTCATCGCGATTGATAAAGCTGCTTGGCTCTTCTGCGTACTGGTACCCTGCTGTCAGCGAGATTGTCGGCAACAAGGCGCCGCGTGCAATGTTGACCTGTCGGCGGGAGATTTCACTTTGCTCTCGGGCGGCGATTAAACTCGGCGCCAATTGCAAAGCAATAGACTGAGCCGCTTCAATCGTATCGGGTAAGTCAGGCAGTGTTTCCACTTTTTCAAGATCGCCCGGCAACTGACCCACAAGTCGCGCATACGCTGCTCGCGCTATCGCAAGATTGCCTTGCGCATTGGTGAGATCGGCGCCCGCAGCCGCCAATCGCGCTTCGGCCTGCGCCACATCAGTGCGCGTCACTTCACCAACATCAAAACGAGCGCTCGCCATGTCGCGCTGACGCATCAAGACGGTAATGTTTCTTTTATTCAATTCGTACACGGCCATATTTAACTGAACATCAAAATAGGCGCTCGCCACGTCCCGTAACACTTGCTGTTCTATACTTGCCAATTGCGCTCCGCCGGCGCGCACTCGGGCGCCCGCCTGCTTGATCGCATTGAAATTTCTAAAGCCGGTAAAAATCGGTTGTTCAGCATTTACGCTGGCGGTGAGTGGAGAAAACTCTGAATCAAAATCTGTCGGCGCGCCTGTGAAGTTAGCGTTCTGAGAGGAATCTACTTTGCTGTAGCTGCCGCTCGCAGAGATCTGCGGCAAGGCGCCAGCCCAGGCCTGGGACTTGGTCTCTCTGATCGCGCGCAATCGCGCGCGTTCCGCCCGGATTGTCGGATTGGTCTGATAGGCGAGCGATAATGCGTCACGCAAGTTCTCACTATGCGCTGGCGCTAGCGGCGCCACACTCATCACCAATATTGATAACAGCGCCAAGCCAGATACACGCAATGGCCGGGTCTCCTCTACTAAGCACCAAAAATTGGCGCAGATGCCCCGAAAGGCCCAACGGTTCTTACAGATCGTGGTTAACGTTTGTTGATGATGGCGCGTTTTCAAGAGAAAACAGCAGCGCCGCTCATAACAAATTCATAAAGATAAACAAACGCTAAAAAACGAAGCTTTTTGCTTGTTCGAAACCTGGCAGGACTGTTCTGGTCGCTGCATCGAAAGTTCCTGTGAAAGAAAAGACATCGCCGCTGCGCCGATAAATACCGCCGCGCGAGACACCGCCCGTCACAAGAATTGTCGCTAACCGGCCGCCGTCTTTCAATTGCGCCAGTAAAGCATCGGGCTGGCGTTCAATCGCGCCGCCAAGAAATATCAAATCATAAGGCCCCTGATCCTTGGCGCCCTGCCACGGATCGCCCGTAATAACCGCAGCGTTAGAAACCCCAAGGTTCGTTAAATTATCCTGCGCCGCTGTGGCCATGGCTTCGTCGCTCTCAAGCGACACGACCATCTCAGTTAACTGAGCCAGTACAGCGGTTGAATATCCGCTGCCACACACAGCGTTCAGCACCAGATCGCCCGGCTGCGGGTCTGCAGCGGCGGCCAGTTTGGCAAAATCACGGGCGCGCAGGAGATGTCGGCCCGGCGCATAGGCAAGCTCGCGTTCCACATAAGCCTGTTCGCGCAGCTCAACCGGGAGGAATATCTCGCGCGGCGTGGTTTCCATCGCGGTCTGCAAGCCCAGATGCGTTACATCATTTGGACGCACCTGACTGTCGACCATGTGCCGTCTGGCTGCTGCAAAATCCATCATATCCTCGATCGGTCGTAATTCTTATCCTATGGCGGCATAGCGCTGTCGGCCCTTTCGTGCAACGCGCCAAAATCTCCTTTTGACCGCGACGGGCCGAGGGGCTATGAGGGCCGCCCACTCACGCAATCTGATTGGCAAGAACCCAATTGGATTTCCTCCCCGGACGGCCACGTGGCGGAGTGGTGACGCAGCGGCCTGCAAAGCCGTGTACGCCGGTTCGATTCCGGCCGTGGCCTCCAATACCTTCGCAGATAAAGCGGCATTTTACAGTTGCGCGCCTTCGCGGCTCATTTACGGTTGCGCGACTTCGCGCGGGCGGTTCGGTTCCGGCCGAGGCCTCCAAACCAACAACTCTCCTTTAATTTCAAATGGTTATGAGTGTATTGCATAATTGAATCCGCGTTTGAATAAAAACTGTCGCAGAAGCGCCCTGATTGTTGGGCCATCAGGCTTGAACACGCCTTTTCGAAATGCTCGCAGCATTTCTATTATTGTATTTTTCACAAATATGTCCTATATATTGAACAATAATTAGCTTAATGATCAAAACATAGGACAAATATGCACTCAGCAGCCAAGCATACGCTGCCCTGGGACGCCCGGCAGGCCCTTGCCAAACTTGGCGAGGACATCGCGGTTGCGCGTAAGAAACGCGGCATATCCACAGTCTCAATGGCTGAGCGCGCCTTTATCAGCCGCAACACGCTTTCCCAGGTCGAGAAAGGCAATCCGTCCGTATCCATCGCAATTTATGCAACGGTTCTATCCTTGTTGGGTCTGGTTGATCGTTTGGGCGATGTGGCGGAGCGCTCGGAAGACGAGATTGGCCTTGACCTGGAAGAAGACAATTTGCCGGAGCGCATCCGGGTAAAACGCAAGCGATGAACTCATGTCAGAACTGATCGGCATATATACCGACGTGGAGGAAGAATCCCGACTGGTGGCGCGCTGCCGCCTGATCACCAAACGCAAGGCTTCCACATCAGCGTTTCAATACGATCCGTCCTGGCTAGAATATGAGGGGCGGTTCGCACTTGATCCAGAAAACCTGCCGCTCGTGGAAGCGCCCGTCTTCACACGTACGGATAAATCCTGTCTGCCGGGCGCCATACGCGACACCGCCCCTGACCGTTGGGGCCAAAAACTGATTCAACGCGCGTTCCGAAAAGCGGGCGCGGACCACCATCTGACCGAATTCGATTACCTGCTCGGTATCAATGACGAGACACGCATCGGCGCGCTCCGTTATCGCCGGGCAGATGAAGAAAGTTTCGATCACGACATTGACGGCTATCGCATTCCGCCACTGATCCAGTTGCCGGCGTTGCTGGACGCCGCCAATGCCGTCGCCAATGACAGCGAAACCGATTCGGAACTCCGCATGCTGCTTAATGAAGGCTCGCCGCTGGGCGGCGCTCGTCCCAAATCCGTTGTTCAGGATGGTGACGATCTCGCCATTGCGAAATTCCCGAAACCCGATGATATCCGCTCCATCGCCCATGGCGAAGTGCTGGCGCTCCGACTGGCGGAAGCAGCTGGCATCAATGCTGCTTCTGCTCGTCTCGAAGAAGTGGCCGGACGGTCCGTCTCAATCATTCGGCGTTTTGATCGTGACGGCGCAAATCGCATTCCTTTCCTCTCCGCCATGAGCCTTCTTGGTAAAAGCGATGGCGATCAAGCAAGCTATACGGATATTGCGGAAATGATCCGCCGTCATTCCAGCGCCCCAACCGACGATTTGCATGAACTTTACCGGCGCATGGTCTTTAATGTGCTGATTTCCAATCATGACGACCATCTTCGCAATCACGCATTCCTTTACGACAAAGGCGATCAATGGCGGCTTTCGCCGGCCTATGACCTGAACCCTGTCCCATCCACAGAGACTGATGGAACGATGGCAACCGCGATCTCCGACAAAGGCGATGAGGCCAGCCTCGACCTAGCGCTGGAAGCAGCGCCGCATTTCAAGTTGAAACGAGAAGAAGCCAAAGCCGTTATCGGGGCTGTCGCCACCGTCGTGAAAGACTGGCCAAAACTCGCAGGAAAGCTTGGCATGAGTGCAGCAGATCAGAAGGCCTACACTTCAGCCTTCAAAATTGCCGACACCTACTAGCAAAAATCGGACGACCGAATGCTAGACATCGCCATCTGTATGACATTGAAAGTCCTTGAGGCCATCCTGGAACTCTAGACAGACTAACCTCTAGAGCCCTAATGACCCGGCAAATCCGGCCGTGGCATCCACTCTTGCCCATTACATTTGTCGCACCCTCTCATAAGGCGGCTTTTCGGCCACAACCCTAATAAAATAGCCAAATTGAACCGATTTTCGCCCTGCGACGACTACTCATTCAAGGTAGATTAACCATGTTGTTATGGGGGCGGTATACCGTTCGATTTTGCGGACGAAGCGTAACGCGTTGGCATTCCATCGCATTCGCCGAACCGCCCGCCGAATAAGGCTTGCAGGCGGGCCTATAAATAAACAAATAAGCCTGTGCAAACGATGAGGGGTTTTTTACATGCGTTCCGGCCAAGTAATGATAAAAACAAGAAATATTGGCGCTGTTGCGGCCTCGGCCTTGCTCGCAGTTTCATGCGCTACGGTTGATCAGGAACTTCTTGAAGCCCAGCTCCCCGATGCGCCCGCTGAATGGACCGGTGAGAGAACGGCAACAGCCCCGCTCACTGGTGATTGGGTAGCCACGTTTAGCGATGACACGCTTTACGGTCTGATCGATGAAGCCTTAACCCGAAACAATGATTTTCTGGCCGCCGCCGCCAATCTTGAGCAGGCGCGCGCCGGGTCAAAAATCACTCGGGCTGACCTATTGCCAACATTGAGTGCGAACTTTAACGCTGGCCGCAACGCCATTGTAACGAACCCAACCACAGCGGCCCAGGCAGGCGGCGGTGGGACGGCGAGCAGCACACGCCTTTACATCAATAATTTTTCACTCGGCGGACAGCTACGTTGGGAAATCGATCTATGGGGTCGCCTGACAGATGAAACACGCGCCGCCTATCGCGACGCTGCTGCTTCTTATGCAGACCTCGCCGCCGCACGGCTTTCCATCGCCGCACGCGTATCGCAAGCATGGTTCGCACTAATCGAAGCGCGCCAGCAACGCGAACTTGCCGAACGTGATGTTGAAGCACGTGAAAGCAATTTGCGCGTCACGGATCGACGGTTTGAACGCGGCGTCGCCTCAAGCCTTGACGTGCGCCTTTCTCGTTCCGCCCTTGGCTCCAGTCAGGCGAACCTTGCATTCCGCCAACGTCTGGAGCTTGAAGCTTCACGGGCTTTGGAAGTTTTGCTTGGGCGTTACCCCGCCGCAGAATTAAAAGCGGCTGAAACCTTACCGGCGCTTCCAGCGCTCGCTGGTGCCGGTGCGCCCGGCGATCTACTTGCCCGTCGTCCAGATCTCCTTGCCGCTGAGGCGCGGATGACAGCGGCTGGTCTACGCGCCAGAGCCGCGCGCAAGCAAATGCTGCCGCAGCTGACATTGACTTCTCAGGTTAACACGTCGGGTCCTGTTCTAGCCGATCTTATTGACCCAGAACGTCTCGCCGGGAACCTGATCGGCGGTATCGCACAGCCTCTCTTTCAAGGCGGCAGATTGCTGGCAAATTCCAAACGCGCCAGAGCGGCCGCTGAAGCGTCCCTCTTTGCTTATGCACAAACCGTCCTCACAGCGTATCAGGAAGCAGAAAATGCCCTCGCGGCAGAATCTCTTCTCGCCATGCGCGAGGACGCTTTACGCCTGGCTTTTGAAGAAGCGGCGGCGGCAGAAGAGCTAACCGAGCGCCGCTACGCCAGCGGCGCCGCAACCATATTCAATCTGCTTGATGCACAGACCCGGAGAATTTCTTCCGAGAGCCAGTTCATCCAAGCCCAACAACAACGCGTATCTAATCGTGTGCAGTTATATTTGGCGATCGGTGGAGACTTCCTGACAGAAGCAAACATCGCCGCACTGGATAACGGGGAAAGAGAGTAGAGTTATGTTCCGTAAATTATTCACCCTTTTAGGTACGCTCGGCATCATTGTCGGTTTTGGTGTCTTGATTATGACGATGGCTTCGATGCGACCTGATCTGGAACGTCAGACGCCGGAAATCGCACCGCCAACTGTGTTCTATACGGTCGCCAAAGAGGAAGCTGTGACACTTGATGTGACGGCCCAGGGGGAAGTGCGCCCACGAACAGACATCTCTTTGACCGCACAAGTTTCTGGCCGGGTTGT
>BQJH01000171.1 GCA_021604605.1 Hyphococcus sp. | reverse complement strand
CAAAAGCCAAAATCGATCCACCCTTTGCGTCCGCAAAAATTGGCGAAGGGCGGCCCGACAAAAGCGGCGATCGCCGACGAAAACGCCACTGTGTAAAGCTTGTCTATCGCCGACATGCGCAAGCCAGGATCGGCGAAACGCAACAACATAAACCCGGCAACCACGCCGCCAGCGCCCGCGACCACCATTTCCAGAAATTGCACAGGATGATCAGGCGCCATTTTTTGAACGGCGGCGATCGCCACCGTTCCAATTGCAACCGACATTTTCGCCGCCAATTCCGGCGCAAATTCTTTCATGCTCAACCCTTCGCGATTTAACTTCAATTAACGGCGCGAGATCTTCGCCATGGCGTCGATTACGCCCCAAGCGATCGGCGGCAACGCCGAAAAGACAATCACCCAAACCGGAAGCCCGATCGCCATTGCAAACAACATCAGGCCATGCGCACCGGCGAAATGCGCCGCACGATTTGCATACCACGGCTCCACGCTCCGAATGCGGAAGATTTGCCACGCCTGGAACGCCGCCGCGATCAATAGAAAAACGCTCATAATCAATGAAAAGCCGTGCATTTTTTTGCTTCCTTACCATCTGCCCCAAGTCGCCAATCGACCCGGGCGCATATCCATGTGAATAAATTTTTGTTTCGGATACCGGCCTATGCCTGTCATGCCGTGCTTACGCGCCAGCGCCTCCAATACCGGCCCATCGGACAACACCGCCAACGCACAATCACCGGCAAGGCCCGCAACATGTTGCGAGCCAGGAACACCGCCAACCCGGCGATTATGTTCCGGCGTTCTATAGACCGAAGTCATTTTCATCGGCTTCTTGAAATCGCGGCGGGTCGCTTGCAACCCATCCATAAAATCGGTTGATATTTTGACCGCGCCCGAATCCTTTGACGCAATTTCGCGCGGATGAAAATTCGGCCAACGCGCCAACCACGCTTGCAATTCAATCTCGCGCCAATGCGAGGCGATAATAAAATCCGTCATGCTTTTGTCCCGTTATTGGTCCAGGGTCCGCCTAACCACGGTGACGCTGCGCCGCGCGGATCTCCCGCGAAGCAACCGGCGTCGAAGTAAACGCGGATCAAGGGTTTCTTTTTGACCTGCTTGCAGCGGTCGCCGATAATCATCGGATGCTCCAAAAACACATCGCCCGTGCCGCTCTCGACCCAAAAGCCGAATTTGCGCAACAGAGCGAAAAGGACCGGCTTTGAATAGCGGCAGAGATCGCGGCCGGCGGGGGCGCTGTAACTTCCGGCGCTGTCTGTAATCGTGCCGGACCAGCGCGCCGCGTCCGCGATATCGGTTTCCGCGTCCCAAAATTGCAGCGCGTTGAACGCGGCTTCGGTATTCGGAATGTCGATGCGGTCGTAGGCGAATGTTGGCAGACTCGGATCGTCAACCAGTTCGCCGAGCGTCACATAACGGTCTTTATCGGCGTTCTCGCCTGTATCGAAGTCAGGGTGTATTAGCGCTGTCCGCGCGCTGCCCGTCACCGTGCCGAGAATAATATTGTTCCAGTCAGCGGCGGGTACCTGACGGCGGTCGATAAATTCCTCAACCGGCACAGTGCTGTTGTCAAACTGCACGCCGTAATCGAAACCGACCGAGTGGGGCGCTTTCAGCGTAAACTGGAACGCTTCGTGACCCACATGCACGCCGATTTCAAAGGCGCCCGCAAAGCCCGGCGCGCCGTCTTCATCATAGATCGCCTCCAGCCCCTCGCAGAGATAGCGGCCCGTATATTCAAAGAAGATGCCGCGCACCACATTCGACGCGCGCACATTATTGAAATGCGAATAATCATAATGGTTTTGCGCCGAGCCGGACTTAATGACCATCGCGCCCATCATGCAGGCGACAACGCGATTGTCGCCGTCAACCTCAATCGGCACGATGGTTGAAAGCCCGATCCCTTCAAAGTTTTCGCCGTCACTTCCAAAGAAGTAATGTTCATAATTATAGATATGTTCGAGGCTGCGGCGCTCCAGCGTCACGGGCCGCACATAATCTTCCTTCGCGCCGCGCACATTCGAGACAAATCCAGTCCCGTTAGAACATCCGTACACGCGCCAATTATGGATCGGGACAAGCCGCCCCTGCATCCAGATCATTTGCGCATGACCCCAATCATGGCGCGCCGCGTCGGCGGCGGATTTGTTTGAAATATCCTGCCGGCCTGTCTTGTGTCCGATGGCGACAAACCCATCGACATAGCCGGTTTCATTGCCGCTTTCGGTGAAGAGGCCCGCGCCCCACATATTCACCGATGCGCAATTCGTCACATCGCAATTGGAATTGTGGATCGCAATGCCGAGCGAATAGCTGCCGCTGCATATAAGGCCGACCAGCTTTATATTTGACGCTTCCCAACTATCGGCGGTGTCGTCGCCGTCCGGCCCGCAAGCGTGCAGGTGAAATGAATAGCGCCCCTTGATCGAATCCGTCGCGAGAACCCCGGCGCCGCCCTGGTTCGGATGGTTCGGATGGTCCGGATAATCCCAGCTATCGGCGCGCTTGTCGGTGCGGCCAAGGTTTTCAAATGAGACATAGCGCCAATCATGATCGAATGAGAACATCAGCATCACATGGCCGCGCTCATGCACCAAGGCTTCCGGCGGCGACTTAAAGGTGATGTTGTTGCTCATATTGACGATATCAATATCGCTGAATGAGCTATTGGCGTTGACCGTATGATCGTAAACCAGCGGCGCCGTCCAAGAGATTGTGGCGCCGTCAATCGCGGTGATGACGCGCGTTTCCGTCTGATTGCCAGGGTCCGGCGTCGCCTCGCCGAAAATCGCCGGTCGCACCAAATGCGTCGGCGGAATGGCGATGGTGTCGCCGACTTCCCATCCGGACGGCGCGGCGGCGAGCGTCAAGGATGTTGCGCCGAGCGCGACCGCCGTTCCATCGGTGAAAACAAACCGGTCCTTTTCTTTGCCATGGGCGCGCGTGCGCCCCATCGACATAAAGCAATTCGTTTGCAAGCGCGGATCAAAGCCCGTGTCGATGGTGATGATCGGAAATTCCCAATCAAGCCGCCCGTTGAACGGCAAGCCGACTTCGCCGATCCAGACGCGCGAGGATCGGCTGCACATGATTTGCGCCGAGACGGTCACATTGGCGTTCGCCTGAAACCCCAGGAACCCGTCATGCCAGATAAAGCCGGTAGTTAAATCGCTCCGCACCCAAATGTTTCGACCCGCCGGAATTTTGACAAGGCTGTCACTTGCCGGAACGGCGCCGCCCCAGGTAGCCGGATCGTCCCACCACCCATCCGCAACGGCGGTGAAGTCATAGGACAGCGAAGCGAAGGCCATCATCGCCGCGCTGTCCGCCTGGAACCCTGCAATCTGGCGCGTGCGGGTGGAGCTATTGGCAAGCTCCAGCGGAACCGGCGTTGCGCCCGCTTCAAAGGCTGGCGTTTCCGGCAAGGCCAGAGAATTGGCGTTGTAAAGGAGAGGCGCGCCGCCAACCATCAGCGCGGCGCCGCCCGCGAAGAGACGCTTATTCGCCATTATGCACCTACCACTGGCGGATCGGTTTCATAAGGGTGCCCGGCAACAAGCGTTCCCGCCCACTTCGCCCGGCTATATCCCTCATGCTTTTTGCCAAGCTCGTCATCAGCGCCAATGATGATGAATGCTTCGCACAACGCGCCGTTAGCGTAATTCCCGCCCACCGGGGCGTTGCCCATATAGGTAACCACCTCGTCATTGAATGGAGTGGTGTAGCCGTCAGTGACGCCGAAAACTTCTTCGCCGTTGACGAACATTTTCCAGCCGCCGCTTACGGCGTCGAACAGCCAGCGCATAATCACCACAACGTCTTGCGTGATGACGCCCGCAAAGCCCGTCCCGGTGTTGCCCGCGCCGAACATATCGACATTTGGCCGCGTCGGCCCGGTGCCTAGCGCGTTCGCTGTAAAGCGTGATGTGCCGCCAGCGCGGATAAAGGGTTGAGAAGGAAGCGCGTCAAAAACCATGACTTGCACAAACTGCAAGCTCGCCGCCGGCATAACGTGGCTAGACTTGTGAAGCACATCGTCAACGCCATCGAAATCAATCACATTCAGGCCGTTTACAGTGCGCGTGTTGGTTAAAGGCGCGCCGCCTGCAACAAAATGATTTGCATCCTCCACCCGGTTGTTGACCTGTGTGACGGTATTCGACGTATCGGCGATGTTGGCTGTAAAGGACGCATCGATCCAACCCTTGGTTCCACCCGCCAAAGACGGAGCCCATAATTCCGGCGTTGGATCAGGAAGCACGGTTGCATCAGCATAGACGCGGCCAATCGCGCTCGCGCCGCCGCCAAGATCGACGGTCGGTAAAGTGTAAACCAGCGTTTCGCCCTCGACCGCGCCGGGGTCAGTGTCGCCGGACTCCAAAAAAGTAAGCCGGACTTTTTTAATGCTGTCTTTAACGGTCATTTTTACTTCCTCACCGTCAGCTCAAACGGCCCGCGCCAATCGAGGCTGCCCGTATTGCCCGTCACGGTAATCACAAGATTGTCGCCGCTTAATCCCACCGTCAGATCAGCGCCCGCGATATTCTCTGTAGCGGTAACCGTCGGCGTAACCTGTTCCGTCGCCGACCCGCCCGGATCGCGCTGCCAAGCGCCCGCCGTGACCGCATATGTGTTGGTGTTGGTTTCCGCCGCAGAACGAAGATTAAATTCACACGGTCGCAACTGCACATATTCACCTTCGCCAATCGGATAGGTGAACACCGCCGTTGGCGTTGAGTTTGTTGACTGGTGGAAGATTTCAAACTCTTCGGTAAAATAGTCGGGATAAATGTTGCGACCCCGGACAGCATCGCCCGTGATTGTCTGGTCGTCGATAAATGTTCCGCAGGCTGATCGCGTGAAGTCTTGACCCGTGTATCGAATTGACCCTGTTGCATCGGATCGGATAACCAGCGCCTTGCCGCCGGAATACCCGCCACGATAGCGGGCGGGCGCAAGTCTTACGTCTTCGCCGCCGATATTTGCGTCGCCGCAATTTGCAAATTCAAGAAGATTATTGTCTTCATATTCCTCAACGCCGATCAACACTTGACGCGCTTTGCCGTTTGTAAAATTGATCCCCCAGCGACCGTTATCGTGAACCCAATCAAGGCCAATCTCTAGGCGTCTCAAGACTTCATCGGTTCCAGCATCGCCGGAAAGCGAAACCCGCACGCCATCCAAGCCCGCCGCGCGGGCTTCCCCGCCTTTCAGGGCGCCCCCCGCATATAGCGATCCCTCGCCGTCAAACCAGAACCCGTAACGCGCCGCTTGATCCGAATAAGGAGTATCTATTAGCAAATCTATAACCCGAGGCGCAGCGATGCCGCCGCCCGGACGAGCCACGAAATTATCGAGACTGCCGATAATATGCGGCGTGTCCATGTAAATCGTGTCGCAATCCTCAACAAGAATTCCCTTGCGGAAATTGTAACCCCAAAAGATATTCGCGCCGGAAATATCCGTTGACGCCGCATCGGCAATGACAACTTGAGTTGACGAATTGCGCGTGACGATGGTTGTTTCCAGATCAGCGCCCGCCGCGCCCGCGCCCGTCAAATAGATAGACATGCCCGCAACGTCAGTGTCGAATGTGTCGCCCAAGCTATCGTCCGTGATATTCACGATCGTCGTGCTGCTCGCGGTGACAATGGCGCCGGTCTTTGACGTTTTCGGCGAACCGCCACCCTTGATTTGCGGATGCAAAAGACGGTTGCCCGCGCCGTGTTGACCTTCCTTAAAGCTGTTCGTGTAGGTAACGCCGACATTTGCAGCGTCAGTGCGGCCCCGGCCGGAAATGTCACAATTCGGCATAATCACAACATCGGAACAAAAGTCGTGAACAATACCATCATACATGCCCTCGAATAGACAGGTATCGATCACTGAATGCCGGTAATTTTTAAGGCGCAACAACGCACCGCCCGTTCGCGCGCCCGCCGTTGCGTTGCCGATGAACATATCCTTGATGATGAGGCCCAGCCTACCGCCATCCACGCCGCCGTCGCACGACACAACATCAAACGAACCTGCGTCAGGCATGATGCCCCCAGCGCGCTTGCCGAAGCTCTTTAGAACAAGCCCCGACTGTGTGATGTTGATTGTTGCATCCGTCCGAACAATTCCGGGGATCATCACCATCGCCGGTAATTTATTATTTGCGGCGAGCAGGGCTTCGGCGGCGTCAATAGCAGCTTGTAATTGCGCCGTTTCAATTGCAACGCCGTCGCACAAAGCGTCAAACTGTGTCGGGCTAAACACGCGTCCGT
>BQJH01000170.1 GCA_021604605.1 Hyphococcus sp. | reverse complement strand
CAAAGGTCCGCCACCCTACGGAATGCGGCGCGTGGATCATCACTGCTTTTTTGTAAAGCCTCACGCAATTCATCATTGAGGATCGGCGTATCACCCCAAACCAGGTCTTCAATCTCTTCTAAAAAGTCACCCCCCGCACTGCGATCACCGGCGACAACGCGCGCTGTCGCCAACCATGTGCGAAGCGTCTGTGATTGCGGTCCTTCTGCAGTTGCTTTTACCCGTGCCACACTATCGGCATAACCGGCGCCGCCAACGCCCGTACCTAACGGCGTACGCAAAGCAAACAACGGATACTCACCGGGCTTGCCTTCAAAGGCCTCGCGGATCTCCGCACCGACACGCACAAAGACGCGATCCGCACCTCTGGCGGCTGGACCGGCAAAAGCTTTCTCATCATAGAGAACAATTAAATCCAACGGACCGTATGGCGCCAGATCCTCATGGGCGAAATCACCGCCTGCGATGACGGAGACGCCCGTCATGATATTGTTGGCGTCGCTCACCGTCAGTTCGCCGCGCTTGACTGCGGCCCGAACCAGCCAGTTCAACGCGGTATCGACCAAGCGCTCGGCGAAATCCACCCGCGCCGCTGTCGCTTCAGCGACACTCCAATGCTCACCCAACTCCGCCAGGGCAATGGCGATATCCGCGCGGCTTTTAATCGGGGCGAGCGCCGCATGGAGAGCGTCTGGGCCGCCGACACCGCGCTCCAGCCCGCTGAGATCACGCGCCGCTTCGGCGAGGACTGGCGACGGACCATCGATCAATGCTTGCGCCGCCGCATCAGGGTGGGTCACGCAAAGCTCGGCCAGACGCCGTGTCGAGCCGAAAACCCGCAGCATCAACAGGCGACGGTCTGGCTGGTCCAGCGCGGCGCCCGGGTCCTTACCGGAAGCCTTCGCGACCGCGCGACGCCAGCGCGCAACCCCTGCGCTTGCTCGCTTTGGATCAATCTTGTCGCCTTGATCATGAGAGGATTGCGCGTTCGAGCCCGCCATTGTCGCCACCATTCATTTCTTCAGAATTGAGGCGATAACCATCGCAAAACAGGATGAATGTGTTCTTAATCATATAGTGACATTTAGACATCTCACAGAATGCTGATATGAACGATTTCTTTTAACCCTGTTAATATTCATCATGACCCGGAACGTTGCGCGCCTTTTGATTACTCTGCGGAAGCTCCGGCGCCGCATGGAACGCTTCGACGTCATGCGCGTATGGTTTTTCGCTGTCGTGATTGGCGCTGCTGCGGCCTATGGGGTGATCGGATTCCGCTGGGCGATTGATAAAATCTCGTTAATCGCCTTTGGCGCAACGGAAGCCGGGGTGATCAGCGGCGCATCTTCTCTCGGATTTAGCAGAGCCTGGTTAGCGCCCATCATCGGCGGGCTTGTAGTCTCTTTGATCCTCTACCTCGCGGACCGTTTTAAATGGCTGACCGGTGGTCGCGGCCAGGGGATCGCCGATGTGATCGAGGCGCGAGCCGTTGGGGATAGCCGGATTTCGCTGCGTGCAGGGCTTGCTGCAGCAACCGTTTCGGCCGTTTCCCTTGGCGCAGGCGCCAGCGCAGGACGCGAAGGGCCGGCGGTGCATCTTGGCGCGACGATTGCGTCCTTTCTCGACCGTCATATGGGTTTTAACGCCAAACAACGCCGCACTCTTCTTGGTTGCGGCGCGGCGGCGGCGGTTTCTGCAAGCTTTAACGCACCAATTGCTGGCGTTCTCTTCGCCCTTGAAGTCATTCTCGGCAATTACGCTCTGTCGGTTTTCGGCCCGATTGCCGCCGCCAGTGTCAGCGCGGCGATTGTCACGCGCATTCACCTCGGCGATTTTCCCGCCTTCGCGCCGCCGGAATATGGGCTGGTTCATACAATCGATGTTCCCCTCGCTGCCGGGCTTGGTATTATCTGCGGGTTGGTCGCAACGATGTTTCTTCTCTCCACAGAACGCCTGACCATTGGCGTCAGGGAAAAAGCGCAGAAGTTCGGGATTTCCTATTTACTGCTGCCCCCTATCGGCGGGTTGATCGTCGGCTTGATGGGCGCCTTCTTCCCGGAAATTTTCGGCGTCGGGTATGAAGCTGTGACCAACGCCCTCAATGGACAGTACACGATAATCTTGCTGATTGTCCTGGTTTTCATGAAATGTGCTGCGACCGCGATTACGCTATCCTGCCGGTTTGGCGGCGGTGTCTTTTCTCCTGGGCTTGTCATTGGCGCTTTTGTCGGCGCCGCTTTTGGCGGCATCTTGGGGCAGGCTTTTCCAGAAGCGACTGCAAGTCCTGTATATTACGCGATGATTGGCATGGGTGCGGTCGGCGGCGCTATTCTGGGGGCGCCTATATCAACCACGCTGATCGTGTTCGAACTGACAGGCGAATACGGCATCACGCTTTCGCTTATGCTCGCCGTGGCGATCGCGACCCTGGTGACCCAGTGGATTTGCAAACGATCCTTCTTCCATTGGCAATTATCACGGCGTGGTTATGACTTGTCTGAAGGCCCTCATGGGGTGATTTTGCAAACCATCCGTGTACGTGATGTTATGGAAAAAATGCCTCCCGGCGCGCCGCTCTCTAAAGAGGCTGACCGGCTGGAAACATGGCAGTCTCTAGGGGAAGCGCTCGCGCAGCTCAACGATGTCAGCGAACACGGACTTCCCGTTGTGCGTCGCTCAGAGAACGATGTCGTTGTCGGATATCTATCGCGTGTAAAAGCGCTCGCCGCCTATAACCGCGCGCTGATCGACCAGAATATTGAGCACCATACGTAACGCTACAACATGCCAAATGCGAAAGCCGAAAAAAGCTTAAGCCGCTTCCTTAGCGGAAAAGGCGTTTGAGGGTTCTTTAAGTACGCAGGCGTCAACGCGAACGGCAAAAACGCCGGCCAGATCTCCAATGGCGTTTTTTTTAGCTGTACTTTTTGGCGTTCCCATAACTCAGAAATGTTGGCGTCTATCTCATTGGTGAGATTTGGCGCCAGCTTTCTCCCCTCACGCGCGAGGGCGAAGGCGGCGCCAGCATCAGCCGCCGCATTGGCGAGGCGTACATCACCGCCGAGCAAATGGACAGCAATCGCATCAAATGACCCATCGGCTTTGTTCAACCAAGCAGTTAAATCAGCAACGTCCGAAAACCCTTCTCCATAAAGTGGTCTTGCCGCAGCATCGATGGCGGCATCGAGCAAGTCTTTATACTCTTCATTTGCCAAGCCGCAGTCGGCGGCCTCTTCAACGACCGGGTGAGCGCGCGGTGATTTACCGTCACGAATTTCGGTGAGCGCCTCTCGCCACCATTGCAACCTGATTTCTCCCAAGGGCGGCTCGCTGACCGCTGCCGGAATATGACGCAATTCACATTGCAATGCATAAAGCGCGAGTAATTTCCTGGAATTTTCTTCAGATGCGTAATTTGCGCTCAGCCAGCGATCTTCATCATGGGCGCGCACAAGATCGGAACAAAACTCCGCAGCGTGTGTTTCACTTTCGTCCATGAATGGCGCCTGGTCCATGTTGCCTTTGCAGCAAAGCATGATTACGTGCCACCACATCTGAAAGCAACTAAGACGAAATGAGGTTTCTAGAATGGCGATTACTCTTCCTGATCTCCCATACGGTAAAGGCGATCTGGCGCCGCATATTTCCGAGCAGACGCTCGATTTTCATTATGGCAAGCACCACAAGGCATATGTTGATAAGACAAACGCTGCGATTGAAGGAACCAAGCTGGCGGATGCTTCCTTAGAGGACATTATTCGCGACGCCGAAGGGAACAATCAGGGATTGTTCAATAACGCGGCGCAGGTCTGGAACCACTCATTCTACTGGAACTCCATGAAGCCGAATGGCGGCGGGGCGCCGTCTGGCGACATCGCTGCCGCCATCAAAGACGCCTTTGGCGGTTATGATGGTTTTAAAGAAACTTTCGCGGGCGCCGGCGCGGGGCAATTTGGCTCTGGCTGGGCCTGGCTCATCGCGCGGGACGGCAAGCTGGAAGTCACAAAAACCCTAAACGCTGAAACGCCCGTGACAGATAAATCTGCGACCCCGATACTGACCATGGATGTCTGGGAGCACGCTTATTATCTCGACTATCAGAACAAACGCCCAGCCTATATCGATGCGTTTCTCGACCACCTCATCAATTGGGATTTCGCCAACGCAAATTTGTCAAAAGCGTAAGGCAATAAATTTTGACAACAAAAAAGCGGGCCCAAAGCCCGCTTTTTTTACATCTGATAATAGACCGCTACGGTGTTTGCGTCACAGGCTGTTTTGACCAGTCACGTTTGACGTTGGTCAACAACAGGAATGGCGAGGCGACAAAGACTGAAGAATAGGTCCCGATCACAACCCCCCAGATCATCGCCAGCGTAAAGCCGCGCAACACTTCCCCGCCGAAGACCGCCAGAGAGACAAGCGCCAGCAAGGTGGTGACAGAGGTCATCACCGTGCGCGATAGAGTGTCGTTGATGGAAATATCGAGCAGTTCCGCAAGTGGCTTTTGCTTATACTTGCGCAAATTCTCTCGCACGCGGTCATAAACAACCACCGTGTCGTTCATGGAATACCCGACAATGGTCAACAGCGCGGCGATAATAGCGAGCTCAAACTTCAATTGCGTGATTGAGAACATGCCAAGAGTGATAATTACGTCATGAACCAGCGCCACGATGGCGCCGACAGAGAACTGCCACTCAAATCGCAACCAGATATAGATGAGCATCATCGCCACAGCAAGAATGACAGCCATGACGCCTTTCTCAATCAATTCACCAGAAACCGTTGGGCCAACAACATCAACTTTTCGAATGACCATATCGTCGCCGAGTAGCCCGCGTAAAGCATCCTGGACCTGAACAGCAGCGTCTTGTTGCGCCACTTCATTCGCATCAGCAATATCTTGCGCTTCTTCTGTTTCAGGCACTTCCTGCTTCTGGACAAAAACAACTACGGCCGGTTCCGATCCGGCAAAATCTCTGATCGATTGAACACTGACATTGCCCAGACCTAAACCACTGACGACATCGCGTACGGCGCCTTCGTCAATCGGTTCTGAATCCGCCACTTCAATTGTAACGCCGCCAAGGAAATCAATGCCGAAATTTAGCCCTTTTGTGTAAAGAGCAACAATGGAGCCAACGATCAGCAATGCTGAAAAAGCCATTGCAACAAAGCGCATCTTGGTGAACGGGACATGCGTGTCATCAGGGACGAGTTTTAAAAACATTTCAGGCTCTTTCCCGTTACAGCGCTAACGCTTTAGGGCGTTTGGACAAAAGATAACCACCCGCAAAGAAGCGGGTCAGCACATAAGCGGTGAAAACGGATGTGACGACCCCAACGGCCAGTGTGATCGCAAAGCCGCGCACCGGACCGGCGCCAAGCTGGAACATGATAAGCGCCGCAAGGAACGTCGTGACGTTGGCGTCAAGAATGGCCGACCAGGCTTTTTGATAGCCAATTTCCGCCGCCTGAATAGGCGCCTTACCACCTTTAATCTCTTCACGGATCCGTTCAAAGATCAGCACATTGGCGTCCACCGCCATACCGATGGTCAAAACAATCCCGGCTATGCCCGGCAAGGTTAGCGTTGATCCGAGCAAGGATAAAATACCAGCAATAAGAATGACGTTCGCGATCAATGCAATATCAGCATAGAGCCCGAACCGGCCATAACTCAAAACCATGTAGATGATCACGGCGACGAACCCGATAATCAAAGCTTTGGCGCCAGCCTCAACCGAGTCCGCGCCAAGCTGTGCACCGACAGAACGTTGCTCAAGGGTTCTCAATTCCGCCGGCAAGGCGCCGGAACGAATTAGCAATGCTGTTTCTGATGCTTCAAGGGCGGAGAAATTCCCCGTGATCCGTCCTGACCCTTGGGTGATCGCGGACTGGATTGTGGGAGCGGAAATAATCTGGCCATCCAGTACAATCGCGAAGACAGCGCCGATATTATTGCGCGTATAATCGGCGAACCGTCGGGCGCCGCGATTATCAAACTCAAAATTGATCTGGAAACCACCGCCATCGCTATTCGGTCCGGCAGACGCATTGTTCACCATGTCGCCGGTGACTTCCGCATCTTCATAAAGCACCAGGGGCGGTGAGCCTGATCCTTCGAACTCTGCAAAAGGTACATAGATACGACCCGGCGGCAAAAGACCTGATGCTGCATCTTGTGGATTTACGGTTGGATCATGACGGTGAAAGCTGAGCTGACCGGTCCGGTTGATAATCGCCTTCAGCGCTTCAGGGTCATCATCGCCCGGTACCTGCACGACGATACGGTCATTGCCCTGCGGTTGAATTGAAACTTCTTTATTACCCGCTGGGTCAATCCGGCGTCGAACGACTTCTATCGAGTCGCGCAC
>BQJH01000169.1 GCA_021604605.1 Hyphococcus sp. | reverse complement strand
CGATACGCGCAACGATTATGAAGTCTCTATCGGAGCTTTTGAGGGCGCGATTGATCCGAAGACAAAATCATTCCGGGACTTCCCCGAATGGTTCCGCAAGTTCCGCAAAGAAAATGAGATCAAGAAAGTCGCCATGTACTGCACCGGCGGCATACGGTGCGAAAAATCAACCGCGTTTTTACGCTCTGAAGGCATTGACGATGTTGTCCACCTTCAAGGCGGCATTCTGAAATATCTGGAAACCATCCCGGAAGAAGAAAGCCTGTGGAAAGGCGAGTGTTTCGTCTTCGACCAGCGCGTTTCCGTTGGACATGATCTGGCGCCCGGCACCTATGATATGTGCCATGCCTGCCGCCAGCCAATTACAGAAGACGACAAAGCCTCTGAGTTTTATGAGCCCGGTATCTCGTGCCCCAATTGTGCAGGAACTGTTTCCGAACAAAAGAAACGCAACTTTGCCGAGCGCCAGAAGCAAATTCAACTGGCCAAAGCGCGCGGTGAAAAACACATCGGCGCAAAACCCGGTACTTCCTCCGCCCGCTCTGTCATCGATCAGAACACTGATCACGGGACTGACTTTGACGCGCCGTTCAGCGAGAGCGACTGGCCAGCGTAATGGCGGACCAACAACCCATCCTCTATTCTTTCCGGCGCTGTCCCTTTGCCATGCGCGCGCGGATGGCGATTGCGATCAGCGAAACGCCCGTGCGCCTTCGCGAAATCATTCTGCGCGATAAGCCGGAAGAAATGCTCGCCGCCTCACCCAAAGGCACTGTGCCTGTCGTTGTCGCGGGCGATAAGGTGATCGATGAAAGCCTCACGGTGATGCACTGGGCGTTAGCGCAAAATGATCCGGAAGACTGGTTGGGCGGGAATGATGCGGCGCTGATCGAAGAGGCGGACGGCCCTTTTAAGCACCATCTTGATCGGTATAAATATTCAACCCGCTATGACGACGCCGACAAAGCTGAACACCGCACCGAAGGTATGAAGTTTCTCAAAAAGCTTGATGAAAAACTAGTAGGCCAACCCTACCTTAATGGCGACAAACGCACCCTCGCCGACATCGCCATCTTTCCATTTGTGCGCCAGTTCCGCATCGCCGACCCGGACTGGTTCGACGCCGTGCCCATCGCGAATGTTCAGCGTTGGCTAAATGGATTGATGACATCAGACCTCTTTCAATCGGTGATGAAAAAATATCCGCTCTGGAAAGAAACAGGTGAGGAATTTTTGTTTCAGTGATTTTTGCGCTGAAGCCAGAAATGAACACAATGTTGGCCATAAAACGCTCTGTATTTGTATCATACTCTGTAAATACGTACTGCCTTAGATGAAAACAATTCATGAAAACCATAATTTGTTTAGCTAAGTTGTTTCTGCTTTTGGCGCCAATAGTACCTATCGTCTATCTTGGCTCAATTTGGCATGAAGCGCGCAATTTTCTAAAAAATACAGCAGATGAAATCGTTCTAACAAACCCACCTACAGAAGCGTTAAATCAAGCTGAAAAAGTAATAGTATTCTCTGAATTTAGGCAGACATGGAATCATAAACGATTCCTATGCCCATCATTAAGTGCAGTTTGGGATAACTTATTACACACACACCGCGCTGGTAATGCACGCATTTCATACTTTGTTGTGAAAGGAGTGACTAAACAAGACTCGATGGAACGCTCAGTGCATTCGATAGTAAGAGGCCAATTTGCAGCATGCCAACTTGAACGCCGTTTCAACGAAAGGGTTTTATTACGGTACTGGCTAGAAAATGCATATTTTGGAAATGGTGAATTCAACATTACTGTTGCAGCAGACTCAATTTTTAACAAAACAGTTGATAAACTTACTGTCGCTGAAGCCGCACAAATAGCTGTGCTCTTGAGGATTCCTCATATACGTGACAAACCAACTGAATGGTCAAAACGATCTCTATATTTACTCGAAGAATTTACAATTTACTCACAAAATATTGAACTATAACCACAGAAAACTTTGAGTAGATTTAATATTTCCCGAGCTGCCTACTCTTTCAACCGAACCCGCACTGACTCCGCATGGCTCGGCAAGCCTTCTGCATCGGCCAGCTTTGCCGCCGCCGGGCCTATCTTTGCGAGCGCCGCTTGATCACAACCAATAATCGATGTGCGCTTCATAAAATCCAACACTGAAAGGCCTGACGCATAACGCGCCGCCCGTGCGGTCGGCAACACATGGTCCGGTCCCGCTACATAATCACCAACAGCTTCCGGCGTATGTCGCCCAAGGAAAATCGCCCCGGCGTGGCGAATTTTACCAAGCATGGTTTCCGGATCATCAATCGCCAGTTCAAGGTGCTCCGGCGCAATTGCATCAACCAATGCTGGCGCCTCGTCCAAGGCTCCTACAATAATGATCGCAGAATTATTTTCCCATGCAGCGGCGGCGATCTCCTGGCGCGAACTCGCCGCGAGTTGAGTGTTGACGGCGTCGCTCACGCGCCCGGCAAATTCTTCATCATCCGTAATCAGAACACTCTGGGAGGATGGGTCATGCTCTGCCTGACTCAGGAGATCCGCGGCAATCCAGTCCGGGTCATTTTTTCCGTCTGCAACAACCAAAATCTCCGATGGTCCGGCGACACTGTCGATACCCACAACACCAAAAACCTGCCGTTTGGCTTCCGCCACATAGGCGTTGCCGGGCCCAACAATCACATCAACTGGGGCGATGGACCCAGCGCCATAAGCGAGCGCTGCAATCGCCTGCGCCCCGCCAATCCGGTAAATCTCATCAATGCCCGCGCGTTTCGCTGCGGCCAACACGAGCGGGTTCATCTCGTTGTTTGGTGTTGGCGTGACCATGGCGAGGCGCTTCACGCCCGCAACCTTTGCCGGGATCGCGTTCATCAACACGCTGGATGGGTAAGCCGCCCTACCCCCCGGCGCATAAAGCCCGGCCGCATCAACACACGTCCAGCGCCAGCCTAATGTGACGCCCAGCTCATCCGTATAGCGCTCATCAAGAGGTAATTGTTTTTCATGGTAGGATTTGATGCGCGCCGCAGCAAATTCCAGCGCAGCCAGATCATCCGCGTGACACTCTGCTTCAGCGCGATCAATCTCGTCACGAGTTACCGCGACAGAGCGCTCTTTTAAATCAAAATGGTCAAACTCTTTTGTATATTTCTCAACCGCCGCCATGCCGTCACGACGCACAGCCTTGATGACACCGCGCACGACCTCGCTGACGTCAGCGCCGTTATCCCGATCCTGAGCGATAAATGCAGCAAAGGCAGAGGCAAAATCCGCATCAGATTGCCGAAGAAATTTTACACCCACTTTTTGTTCTTTCATATCATTTACACACAAACGCAATGTCCGCTCATTCCTGCGAAAGCCGGAATCCAGAGTTGCATAAACGATCCATCAAAACCAACATTTAAGTTTCACTGATCGTAGCCAACCGAACAAGAACAAAGCTGGGAATTTAACCGCTATGGATCCCGGCTTTCGCCGGGATGAGCGGTAGAGGGAACAGTTTCTATGCTTCGTGTTTTGGTTTAGCGCGTGTCCGCCACGGGTCTGAGATGTCAGACATATAGGCGTTGATGCTCTCAACAGTGAGCCGGATAATGCCGCCGCCGGAAAAATCGAAGATGATCTCGCCTGCACCATCTTCCCCCGGTTCAAATCGCAGAGACAATAGTTCAACAACTGCGTCTTTCGCGTCATTACGCAAATGCTGAAACTGTACCGACAAGACATCGTCAAAATGCGCGCCCGCCCGGACCCGCGCAAACGGCCCTGCTTTGCGTTTCCCCGCACACTCCCAAAGGAAACGGTTCATCACAAAGGCAAAACGCCGCTCTTCCGGCAGGTAAGCAAAATCACCCAGCTTAGCGACGGCATCCTGCAGGCAGGCTGAGATCACGCTCAAATCATCCTGATCACTCGCCATCAGGCGAAGGGCCTTATAGTTTCTCAACGAGGACAATGGTTTTCTTACCTCTAGTCAGTATTCCAGCTTAAACAGATTAGTCTTTTACGCGCTCGATCAAGGCGCCGCAATTTTGAAGCTTCTCTTCGAGACGTTCAAAGCCACGATCAAGATGGTAGACACGATTGACCATGGTTTGCCCTTCAGCGCAAAGCCCGGCGATCACCAGCGACATGGAAGCGCGCAAATCCGTCGCCATGACGGGGGCGCCCTTTAGCCGCTCAACCCCGCGCACAGTCGCCGTTTGTCCGTCAACGGAGATCTTCGCGCCCATACGCGACAGCTCTGGTGCGTGCATGAACCGGTTTTCGAAAATAGTTTCCTTAATCGTCGAGACGCCATCAGCGGTTGTCATCAACGCCATGAACTGCGCCTGTAAATCCGTCGGGAAACCGGGAAATGGCTGCGTCACGATGTTCACGGCTTTACAGCGCTCACGCGGTTGCTTCACGCGCAACATGTTTTCGCCATTCTCGATAATAAGCCCCGCCTCTTCCAGCACCGGCAACGCAGCGCCAAGTAGCGAGGCGTCCGTTCCCGTAAGGGTCAACTCACCGCCCGTGGCGCCGACGGCCATCACATAGGCGCCGGTTTCAATCCGGTCCGGCAAAACTGCATGGGACGCGCCGTGCAGACGGTCGACGCCCTCAATGGTAATCGTCGCCTGCCCCGCGTTTGAGACTTTCGCCCCCATCGCATTCAGGCAATTGGCAAGGTCCGTAATCTCCGGTTCACGCGCCGCATTCTCGATTGTCGTTGCACCCTTCGCCAGAACGGCCGCGAGCATGGTGTGTTCCGTTGCGCCAACCGACACGAAGGGCAACGAGACAACAGCCCCTTTTAAGCCGCCCGGCGCTTCAGCAAAAACATAGCCTTCATCAAGCTCAATCTTGGCGCCCATCGCCTCAAGCGCTTTAAGATGCAGATCAACCGGTCGCGCGCCGATAGCACAACCACCCGGCAGAGAGACCTTCGCCTTGCCTTCACGCGCAAGAAGCGGTCCCAACACGTTGAAACTCGCGCGCATTTTACGCACCAGATCATATGGCGCCTCAGTAGAGGTGATGGTCCCCGCGGTCAGAGACAGGGTTGAGCCTTCAAACATGGCCTCAACGCCATGCTGTTCCAGCAGGCGCAAGAGCATATCAACGTCGGCCAGTCGCGGAACATTGGTCAGTGTCAGCGCTTCTTCACACAGAAGCGACGCCGCCATGACCTTCAAGGCTGAGTTCTTGGCGCCGCTGATCGGTATCTCTCCGTAAAGCGGGCGCCCGCCAATAATCGCTAACTTGTCCATCTAGTCTTCTTTCTTATCCTGGCTCACTTCTGGCGGGGCCTTGCGCCGCCGCAAATTCTGACGCAACGCCTCAGCCAAGCGCGCCTCGCGGTCGCTGCTTTTCGCTTTGCCGGCCTTGTTACCGTCCTTAGCCCCATCTGACCCAGTATCCTCGGGCATAGGCTTTTTCACGGCGCCTTCCCGGCCATCCTGTGGTTTGTCATTATCGGTAGATTGCTTAGGCATGGCGGCGGACCATAGCTTTAGAGACGAAGGGGTCAAGCAGGGCCTATGGCTTATTTAGAGAGGTGTAAATATGGGTTTATTTGCGCGCGTCATTTGTAAAAGATTACGCTCATTTTAGGGAATCTCCAAACTCGACGCCAGAAGCAAGCCTATGTAAGGTTTGGAACATAACCAACCGAGGGGTGACAAAATGAAGAATATACCTACGCCGGCAAAAATCTTGGCTGTTATCATTATCGTCGCAATTTTGTACTTCGTTATTTTTTGAGGGCGCCCCAATTAACGCTCTACGTCCACTGACCGGCAACCTCACGCGCGCTGAAGATTTCACGTCCGCCGCGATGATGACCCGCACCGCACAGGAGAGCGACATTGACGAGTTGGGCCATGTGAATAACGCGGTCTATCTGGTCTGGGCGCAGGATATTGCCGTCGCCCATTGGCGGACCATTGCCAGCGATGCGCTAGTCTCGAAATATGTCTGGATCGCGCTGCGTCACGAGATCGATTATCGCGACGAGATAAAGGCAGGCGAGACGGCTGAAATCCGCACCTGGCTCGGCGCTGCCTCCGGCCCGCGCTATGAACGCCATATCGACATCAGAAAACCGGGCGCGCCGCGTTTCGCCGCCAAGGTGTTGACCACCTGGTGCCTGATCGATGCGGAAAGCCGCAAACCAAAACGCGTTGGCCCGGAAATTTTGGAACCCTTCGGGTTTTAATCAATACCGGCTTCCCTTGGGCTTCCCCCCGCGCTATACCGCCGCCTTCTAAACGGGGCTAAGAACGAAAACAGACGCCCCGCTCTTTGGTTCGCTGCCGTGGCTCAGGGGTAGAGCACCCCCTTGGTAAGGGGGAGGTCGAGAGTTCGAATCTCTCCGGCAGCACCAGCTTC